>JAFAKZ010000182.1 GCA_019234745.1 Burkholderiales bacterium | reverse complement strand
AACCGCTACCGAGGTGCCACCATGGAACAGATCGAACAAGTCTTGCTGGGCGACAACGGAACCAGCTTTACCGGCGCCGAAGTATTGATGATGATGGGCGAATCGATTCGCCGCGACGGCCTGAGCGCCGAAGACCAAGACCTCGCCCTGCGCGCCGTGGAACAGGTGATCGCGGACTGCCGCATGGTCGGCTACGCACGTGCGGAAATCCTGGAAACCATGCTGATCCGTGGCGCCGCACGCGAGCGCTGCCTGGCGCTGTGCCGCGAGGCAGTGGCACACATGGGCAGCGATGCGTTGCTGGCTGCGTTGTGGCGTGCTTCGGGTGAGGTGCGGCACTGAGGGGCCGATCAAAGCTTGTTGGAAATTGAGCGGAAAAAATGGCTGAACACTGTTGCGAGCGCATGGCGACCATGGTCGATTTTCAATGTCGCGAGCATCGAGACCCATATGAGTGCCCGGATCACTTGATTGCATATTCTGAAAAGAGTGGCCGATATGGCCTGATTGTTCACGATGGTGGTACGTCGTCTATATTGATTGCCTACTGCCCTTGGTGTGGCGCACAACTTGAAAAAAAGAGGCGCTGATCAATACGACCAAGTTGGCACTGGGTCCAAAAATAAAATGCCCGTCTCGAAGGACGGGCATTTGCATTTCCGGTGTCGGTCGGGAGTTAGCCCGCCGCACCCTCGTACACAATCTTCCAAGCCGCGTCGCGGTTCTCGAAGAACACGCGCTTCTGCATCTTATTGGACAGATTGCTGCTCTCGTAGTCCTGCGCGAAGTTCGCCATCAGCATATTGCCGGAGGTGGTTGGGTAGGTGAACAAGCTGACGCCGTCGAGCTTGATCTTGGCCCAGGTCTTGCCGGCATTCACTGCCGTCTTCTGCGCGCGCCAGCTATTGATATCGGTGCTGCCTACGCGGAAATCGCTGCCGTAGTGGTCCAGGTAACGCGGCGTGTTCAGGCTTTCCCAGTCCTGCCGCCAGTGTTCCAGCTCGGCCTGGGCATTGTCGCGGCGTGCTTGCCATTGCTCCGTGCTCAGCCATTCCACGCTGGGCGTGATAATGACGGGCGTGCCCGGTGTCAGGTAGCTGCCCAGCGCCGTCATGTCCGGGTTGGTCAACGCTACACAGCCGTTGGAGGCATGCGGGGCGCGGCTATAGGTGTCGTAGGGCACGCCATGCAGCCAGATGCCACTGCCCGTACGACCCTGCTGGCGGTCCCAGTCGTTCGGGTAGCTGATGGGCCAGGCGCCCACGCCAAACAGTTCGGCGCTGGCGCCCATGGTGTGGTCCAGCTGTTCGCGCGGCATATGGCCCGTGACGAAGTAAACGCCGATGGGCGTGCGCTGATCGCCTTCGCGCGTCTTGTCGAAGCCGAGCCGCCCTATCGTGGCATAGAAGTCCAAGACATAACGCGGCGTGCCGTTGTCGTTGCGGTACAGGTAGACGCGCGAACGGCCGGCATCGACCACCACAGCATAGTGCTGTTCGGCGGTGAGCTGCAGCAGGTTGGCAGGAATCTGCGTGGTGGGCGGCGGCGAGGCATAGCGCGCCAGGCGTACCTCCGCCTCGCGGCGCAGGTCGGATAATTTCTCGTCGTTCACCGGGGCGCTACCGATGGTCGACAGCGGCTGGGCGCGCGCCATCAGCAGGTCGCCTTTCACCAGGTGTGCGAGGCGATAGTTGGGGCGCGCGGCAAGCAGGGCATCGATCAGGCGGTTGGCGTCGTCCAGCTTGTCCTGGCGGATGGCCGTGAGCGCCGACACCATGAGCTCTTCAGGGTGTTCGTGCGCGGCGATGGCGGGGGCTTGTTCGGGAGAGGCGGCGGAAGCGGTGGCATCTCGCGGCCATTGCATGGATCGGACCGTGGGCGCGAGGTAGAGGCCTGCGATGAGGCAGGTTGCGATTTTCAGCCAGGAGCGCGCTTTCATACTTTTATCCTACCCGCTCTTCCGTAATCAGCCAACGACCACCTGATTTTTCCAGCATCAGGGTCTTGCCGGTCGATGTATCCAGCCGATCCGAGCGGTAACGCTGCACAAAATGGGCCGTTGCGTGGTCGCCGTCAAGCTTGATTTTGATGCTCGACAGCTTGACCTCGATCTTGCGTGCGCCCTCGATACGTTCGCGGCGTTCCGTTTCCCAGGCGCTGCGGCTCTTGCCCGGCGCCTTGAAACTGTGTCCATAGTACGACAAGTAAACACTCACGCGCTTTTCCGACCAGGCTTCGGCCCAGCCCTGCAGCGTCTTGTCGATTTGCTCGGTCGTTTCCTTGCCGTTGTCGGCCGGCTTCGCGGCGGGGGCCGGCGTCGGGGTCGGCGTGGGTGTCGGCTTGGCTTCGACCGGCTTCACCGGCGTCGGCGCGGGCGTCGGCTTCACGACGGCAACGACAGTCGGCGTTGGCTTGGGCGTCGGCGTGATGGCAACGGGCGTCGGGCGCACTTCCACCGGCTTGACCACGGCAACCTGGGTGGGTGTGGGTGTGGGGGTGGGCGTGGACGTCCGAACCGGCGCCGCCACCGTACTGGCCGTACCACCGCGGCTCACCAGGTCCTGCAGCAGCGCCAACCGGGCTGGCGCCGCCGAGACGACGGGCGTGGGCGACTGGCCATTGTTCTGGTGCCGCTCCACCACGTCGCGTTCCAGTGCTTTCTCATAGGCTTGCGCCGCGAGCTTGCCGTAGATATCGGTCAGATTGGCGTGTGCTGTAGCGTAGGCCGGGTTGGTCTGCAGTGCGTGCTGCAGCGCGGCGCGCGCCTTGTCCAGGTCGCCCTGCTGGGCATAGACGGCGGCCAGGTTGTTGTAGGGCTCAGGCAGCGTCGGGTAGTCAGCCGTCAGGCTGGCGTAGGTCTGGATGGCCTCGGTCGAGCGGCCCAGCGCCACCAGTGCGTTGCCGCGCAACAGGCGCAGGCGCGCGTCCTTCGGCGCATGGCTCAGTGCCTTGTCGGCCGCCTGCAGCGCGTCGTCGGCACGGCCCTTGTTCAGAAGGCCCGCGATATCTTCGGCGTCGCCCGCGAACAGGGCGGCGCTCAGTGCAATGAGTGCAACAAAGGGGATGCGGCAGGACAAGGACATTGGCTGGACGGCGGGGAAGAAAGCTAACAAACTCGCGATTCTAACAGACTTGGGCGTATTCAAATCGTGGCTTCTTTACCAATCGGCTTGCAGACCATCCTTCTGCTGATTTGTTCCAATGTCTTCATGACTTTCGCCTGGTATGGGCACCTGCGCAATCTGCACAGCAAGCCCTGGTATATCGCGGCCATCGCCAGCTGGGCGATCGCCCTGTTCGAATACCTGCTGCAGGTACCGGGCAACCGCATCGGCTTCGGCGTCTACTCGCTGGCGCAGCTGAAGATCCTGCAGGAAGTCATCACCCTGTCGGTCTTCGTGCCCTTCGCCATCTTCTATATGGGCCAGCCCTTCAAATGGGATTTTGTGTGGGCCGGACTGTGCCTGATGGGCGCCGTGTACTTCATGTTCCGGTAAGGGATTGCCTGCCATTGCAGTGCCCATAGCAAAGCACTATGCTGGTATTCAAGTCGATAAGTCGGAAGCATCCATGATCGCCAACCCGGCTGCCCTGTTCGCCCTCCTGGACGACAACGTAAGTTACGATCAATCCTATGGCGCGGGCCTGAGCAATCACCTACCCATGGCGCTGGGGGCGTTGGCGCTGCTCGGCGCTGATGATGGCCGCCTGCTGGAATTCCACGCGCACAGCTCGCGCAAGCTACGGCCTGCCACGGACGACGGCTATATCGTGACCCGCGCAAACTGGGCGCACCGGCTGGGCGAGCGCGATGCTTTCGCAGCCTACCGCCGCTATTACGATTCCGAACTGCGCCGTGCGCTCGCCACCGACATCGTCAACAATGCCGTCTCCATGCTCGCCGGTGGTATCGGCGGCGCGGCCTTCCATGCGCTGATCGAACTCGGCTATGGCCTACGCCTGAACCATCGCGGCGAGATCGCCGCCGGCCTCGCTAGCCTGGCCAGTTGCTGGATGCCGCTGGGTGAGCTGCAAAAGCTGGACTTCGATGCAACCATCGCCGAGCGCGTGGCCGTGCTGCGCCTCAAGGTGGGTACGCCGCGCACTTGGCCGTCCGACGGGCTGATCTCCAGCCGCATGGAGGCCGTCGCATCTCAAGCGGGATTTGGCCGCCACGCCGCTTTGCCCGATGGCCTCAAGCTTAACGACATTGCCGTCTTCGCCGCTGAATCGTACTGGCATCAACCCAACTTCACGCTGCTGCACCTGGTGACCGGATGCAATGCGCTGGGTCGTGTTATTGCCGCTGGCGTGCCCGAGTCTGCCGTCCTGCCAGGCTTCTGGCAGGCATTCTGCGCCGCGACGTTGACCGTGCCCATGGCTGACAAGCTCGTCACGCTGCCCGTCCCCAGCCGCCTGCCGGATTGGCCTACCATCCGCGACCGCGCCATCGCGTCCGACGACGACCATGTCATCAAGCTCGTGCAGGTGTGCGACGAGAACTATCAGGAAACGGGCAAGTCACTCCACCAAGCCATCGCGGCACGGGAGATCGAGTCGCGGGCGGGGTGAGTGGGCTTCGCCTAATATTGCCGATACGACGGCTTGGTGCATTGCGCTGCGCTTAATGCACCCTACGACTGCGGGTTTATCTACCGCCGCTTGGTCATTCCCAGCTAAAATCGCGGCATTGCACAAATCAATTGAAGTGATGCCTGCGGCTTATGACGACTGAAACGAATACCCCCGCCCCCAGCAACTTTATTCGCACCATCATCGATGCGGACCTGGCGAGCGGCAAGCACCAGCGTACAGTAACGCGCTTTCCGCCGGAGCCGAACGGCTACCTGCACGTGGGTCATGCCAAGGCCATCTGCATCAACTTCGGCATCAAGGAAGACTATATCGCCCGCGGCTTTGCCAGCGAGTGCAACCTGCGCTTCGACGATACGAACCCGGAGAAGGAAGAGGCCGAATTCGCCAAGTCCATCCAGGATGACGTGCATTGGCTTGGCTACGAGTGGAATGGCGATGTGCGCTGGGCCTCGGACTACTTCGACCAGCTCTACGCCTTCGGGGAAGAGCTGATCCAGGCGGGCAAGGCCTTCGTATGCGAGTTGACGCCGGAGGAAATGCGCGACTACCGCGGCAATTTCTCCGAGCCCGGCCGCAACAGTCCTTATCGCGACCGTAGCGTGGCGGAGAACCTCGACCTGTTCCGCCGCATGAAGGCGGGCGAGTTCCCCGACGGCACGAAGACGCTGCGGCTGAAGATCGACATGGCCTCGCCCAACCTGAACCTGCGCGACCCCGTCATCTACCGCATTCGCCGTGCCCACCATATCCGCACGGGCGATAAGTGGTGCATCTACCCGATGTACGACTACACGCACTGCATCTCGGATGCGCTGGAAGGCATCACGCATTCGCTCTGCTCGCTGGAGTTCGAGGATCACCGCCCGTTGTACGATTGGGTGCTGGACAACATCACCATCCCCTGCCACCCACAGCAGATCGAGTTCTCGCGCGTGGAAGTGCTCTATGTGGTGACCTCCAAGCGCAAGCTGCGCCAACTGGTGGCGGACGGCTATGTGGCCGGCTGGGACGACCCACGCATGCCGACGATCTCGGGTATGCGCCGCCGCGGCTACAGCCCAGCCGGCATCCGCCTGTTCGCGCAGCGCTGCGGGGTGTCGAAGAGCGAGAACATCGTCGACTACGCCATCTTGGAAGGCGCCGTGCGCGAGACGTTGGAGGCGGAAGACCCGCGCGTGATGGCTGTGCTGGATCCGATCAAGGTCACGCTGACCAACTTCGAGCCAGGCGTGACGGCCTCGCGCAGCGCACCGTTCCATCCGCATCACCCGGAATTCGGCGAGCGCGACGTGCCGATCGCCCCGACCATCTATATCGAGCGCGAAGACTTCTCGGAAGCACCGCCGGAAGGCTGGCAGCGCCTGCGTCCCGGCGGCGAAGTGCGTCTGCGCTACAGCTATGTGATGAAGTGCGACGAGGTGATCAAGGATGCCGATGGCCAAGTAGTAGAGCTGAAGTGCTCGCTTGACCCGGCCACGCTGGGCCAGAACCCGGTGGGCCGCAAGGTCAAGGGCGTGATTCACTGGGTGTCGGCCGAGCATGCCGTGGAAGCGGAAGTGCGCTTGTACGAGCGCCTGTTCACGGAGCCGCGCCCGGACGCCGTGCGCGGCGAAGACGGCCAGTATGTGGACTTCACGCGCTTTATCAACCCGGAATCGCTCAAGGTAGTGACGGGCTACGTGGAAGCCTGTGTGACGGGTGCGGCGCCGGAAACGCGCTACCAATTCGAGCGCCTGGGCTACTTCGTGACCGACCGCTACGACCACGTGCCGGGCCAGAAGCCCGTGTTCAACCGCACGGTCGGCTTGAAAGACAGCTGGCAGAAGTAAGCCAACCTGCAAGGCCCGCACGATGCGGGCCTTCTTCTACATGTTCTAAGCGGATGCACATGGATTCCCTCTCGGCCCAGCTCGCCTTCATCCTGGAAATCGACAAGCTCAAGGGCATCGAGCGCCGCTCGCGTCCCATCGGCATGGCGCGCCAGGAGAACTCGGCCGAGCACAGCTGGCACGTGGCGACCATGGCGCTGACGCTCGCCGAGCATGCGGCCGAACCCATCCGCGTGGAGCACGCCGTCAAGCTCCTCTTGGTGCACGATGTGGTGGAGATCGACGCGGACGACACCTTCCTCTACGACGCCGTGGCGAATGAGAGCAAGGCAGCAAAGGAGCAGGCGGCGGCCGAGCGCATCTTCGGGATGCTGCCCGCGGCCCAGGGTGACGCCATGATGGCGCTATGGCGCGAGTACGAGGATATGCGGACGCCCGAATCCCGCTACGCCTACGCGCTGGATCGCGCCATCCCCATGCTGCTCAATCTCAGCAACGGCGGCGTAAGCTGGCGCGAGAACAAGGTGCGCTTTGATCAGGTGATCGCCAAGAACCAACGGCCCATTTCCACGGCCGCGCCCGCCCTGTGGGCCTGGATGGCACCGAAGCTGGAAGCGGCGCGCGACGCCGGCTGGTTCAACGCTTGAGCGCGGCGGGAGAGGCAGATTGATGCATGGCCATAGCAAGGTGATACGCCTGGGTAATAGCGACATCGTTACGCACGGCCTGTCACGCCCGTTCGGCTCCAACACCTACCACTTCTTCCTGACGTTGCGGTGGTGGCAGTTCTTCGCCATCAACGCGGCGATCTTCCTGGCCATCAACGCCGTGTTCGCCGTGCTCTATATGTTGGGCGGGGCGCCGATCGCCAATCAAAGCCCGCCCGGTTTCTGGGGCGCCTTCTTCTTCAGCGTGGAGACGCTGGCCACCGTGGGCTACGGCGATATGCACCCCATGACGCTATACGGCCACGTCGTCGCCACCACGGAAATCTTCGCGGGCATGAGCAATGTGGCCATCGTCACAGGGCTGATCTTCGCCCGCTTCTCGCGCCCGCGCGCCATCATCCTGTTTGCCGAGCACCCCATCGTGCATCCCGTCAACGGCAAGCAGACGCTCACCATCCGTGCTGCCAACGCGCGCCAGAATGTCATCGTGGAAGCGAACGCGCGCCTGCGCCTGATCCGGCGCGAGGTCACGTCCGAGGGTTATGTGATGCGGCGCATCCACGACCTGGAACTGGTGCGCGACCAGCAGCCCATGTTCGTACTGGGCTGGAACATCATGCACGTGATCGACGAATCGAGCCCACTATGGGGTACCACTGCGGAGGAACTCGTCGAAAAGGAGGGGGGCCTTATCCTCACCATCAGCGGCGTGGATGAGACGACCTCGCAATCCATGCAGGGCCGCAAGACCTATGGTGCCGACACGATGCGCTGGAATATGAAGTACCGCGATCTGCTGCACGTCGACGACGATGGCGTCACCCATATGGATTTCAACCATTTCCACGAAGTACAACCGCTGCGCCCCGAGCATGATGATCCAAGCTTGGGTGGCTAGGGACTGATATGACTGCGCTTCAAAACGACACCTTCCTGCGCGCGCTCTTGCGCGAGCCGACCGAATACACGCCCGTCTGGCTGATGCGCCAGGCCGGCCGCTACCTGCCGGAATACTGCGAGACGCGCCGCCAGGCCGGTTCCTTCCTGGCGCTCTGCAAGTCCAAGGAGCTGGCCACGGAAGTGACGCTGCAACCGCTCGATCGCTACCCGCTCGACGCCGCCATCCTGTTCTCCGACATCCTCACCGTACCGGACGCCATGGGCCTGGGCCTCTACTTCGCCGAAGGCGAGGGGCCGAAGTTCGAGCGCCCGCTGCGCGAGGAGGCCGCCATTCGTGCGTTGGCCGTGCCCGATATGAGCGAACTGCGATATGTGTTCGACGCCGTCTCGTCCATCCGCACGGCGCTGGCCGGCCGTGTGCCCCTGATCGGCTTCTCCGGCAGCCCGTTTACGCTGGCCTGCTACATGATCGAAGGCGGCGGATCGGACAGCTATAGCCGCATCAAGACCATGATGTACGACCGTCCCGAGCTGCTGCACCACACCCTGGATGTAAATGCACGTACGGTCACCGCCTATCTCAACGCCCAGATCGAAGCCGGTGCGCAGGCTGTGCAGATCTTCGACTCCTGGGGCGGCGTGCTGGCCTACGGCAAGTACCAGGAATTCTCGCTCGCCTATATGCGCCAGCTTATCGCCGGCCTCAAGCGCGAGCACGATGGTCGCCGCGTGCCGGTGATCGTGTTCACCAAGGGCGGCGGCCTGTGGCTGGAGGACATCGCTGCCTCGGGCTGTGATGCCGTAGGACTGGACTGGACGGTAGACCTGGCCGAGGCGCGCCGCCGCGTGGGCGACAAGGTGGCCTTGCAGGGCAACTTCGACCCCGTCGCCCTGTTCGCCAAGCCGGCTGCCGTCGAGGCGGAGGTTGCACGCCTGCTGGCCAGCTTCGGCAGCGGCAGCGGCCACGTTTTCAACCTCGGACACGGCATCTCGCAGTTCACGCCGCCTGAACATGTAGGGGCACTTGTACAGGCCGTACATAAGCATTCCCGCCAGTATCATAGTGCGGCGCACCAAGCCGGCGCATGACTCTCGTGTGACAGAGCGATTCGAAACGTATGACAAAACAGTGACTTGCAGCTTACTGTTGAAGTGTTGGGATCGCTCTGCGGCCTAAGTTATGCACAGTTGGCGAAAGGTGATGCGAGGCGCTTGTCAAGCCTCACCTTAAAATCACTTAAACCGTTGCGTAATCGCAAGTTATTGATTTTAAATGATATAAAGTCTGCCTAAAAAACAGGCGAACCAACAAAGTGCTTGAGTTCACCGCGGCTTAAGTGATTTTTCCAATCTTACTCACAAAGTTATCCACACATTCTGTGGAAAGTTGTGAAAGCCTAATCGGCTCCGGCACTTAGCGCTGTTTCACGCCATTTTTGCGCTGCGAAAATTGTTTTCTTGACAGTCTTCCCCAAGAATCCCCCTATTCCTGTATGCCCTTCGTCCGCGTAGCTCTCGACGTCCCGCTCGACCGCCTCTTCGACTACGCCGTCGAAGCGGCGACGGCTGCCGACGTCGGCCGTCGCGCGGTGGTACCCTTCGGCAGCCGCTCCCTGGTCGGCATCGTGATGGCGCTGGCCGATGCGCCAGAGGATGCCGGCGTCACCATCAAGCCGGTGGACGCCATCCTGGAAGACATGCCGGCCATGCCGGCCGAGATGCTGGCCCTGCTGCGCTTCTGCGCCGACTACTATCAGCATCCCATCGGCCAGGTCGTACATACGGCGATTCCCAGCCGCTTCCGCGACATCGCGCCGTTCAATGTGGCCGAGGCGCTGCGCTATATGGCGGTCGATGTGAAGGCGCTGGCCGCCGCCATCCCGGCCCGCGCCGTCATGCAGCACCGCCTGGTCGCCATGTTGGGCGCACCGCGCGCCGAGGCAGAGCTGCGCCGTGTGTCGTCTACCGCCTGGAAGACGGTGCAAACCTGGCTGGCCGACGGTCGTGTTGCCGTGACGCGGCAAGAAGTGGCGCCGATTGGCGATGTCGTCGGCCTGGCGCTCAATGACGACCAGGCTGCGGCGGTGAAATCGATCGTGGCTAGCACGGGCTTCGCGGCGCACCTTCTGCAAGGCATCACGGGCAGCGGCAAGACGGAGGTCTACCTGCAGGCTATCGCTGCCGTGCTGGCCGCTGGCCGCCAGGCCCTGGTGCTGGTGCCGGAAATCAATCTCACGCCGCAGCT
>JAFAKZ010000159.1 GCA_019234745.1 Burkholderiales bacterium | reverse complement strand
TTCTTCTCGATCATACGGATCGTGTCGTAGCCGAAGTAGCCCACCAGACCGCCGGCAAAGCGGGGCAGTTCGGGGAGTTGCGGCACCTTGAAGCGTGCTTCGAATTGGCCGATGAAATCGAGCGGGTCGCCTTCAAAGCGCTCCACCACCTCGCCGTTGGTCGTCACCTCGACCGACTGGCCGCGTACCGTCAGCACGGTGCGGGCGGGCAGGCCGATGAAGGAGTAGCGGCCGAAGCGCTCGCCGCCCACGACCGATTCCAGCAGGTAGGAATAGGGTGCATTGGCCAGGCGGATGTAGACGGAAAGGGGCGTGTACAGGTCGGCCAGACCTTCCTGGACGACGGGGATGCGGTTATAGCCTTGACGCGCCAGCGCGTCGAATTCGAGTTCGGTCATGATCTGCTTTCAATGGCGCAGTGGAAATGGAAATACGGCAGGGGGGGACGCGATCAGCGCCATCGCCAAGCCAGCCAGTCCTGCGCAAAGAAAGTGAACATGATGTCTTCTGTATTCAAACTACAAAGTGGGAGGTCCATTTTTCACGAAATCCGCCACCGCGACAAGGCTGTCGATATGGCCATCACAGGCGAGGTCGGCGATATCCTCATAGCCGTAGCGCAGCAGGAGGCAAGGTGAGCCTGCCGCGACGGCCGCATCGCGGTCGAAATGGGAGTCACCGACCATCAGCAATTCCGCTGCTTGAATACCGAAGCGCTCGCACACGGTGAGCAAAGGCAAGGGGTGTGGCTTCTTCTCGGCCAGGCTATCGCCGCCCAGTACAATCTCGAAATAGCCCGAGAGCCCCGTGCGCTCCAAGATGGGAACGGAAAAGCGGAAGGGCTTGTTCGTGATGACCGCGAGACGCATGCCCATTGCGCGCAACTGATCGAGGCCATCGATAACGCCTGCGTAGGGGCGCGTTGTATCGGCCAGCATGTGATCGTAATGGCGCGTGAAGGATTCGATTCCCTGCGCATGCAATTCCGGGTGTGCCTTGCCATCGCGGTCATCCGTAAGTGCCCGATGCACCAACTGTTGCATACCGCCGCCCACAAAGCTTTCCAGGCGATCCTGTGCCAGGGACGGTAGGCCCAACTCGGTACGCATAGCGTTGGCGGCGCCGGCGATGTCGCCAATCGTATCGAGCAGCGTACCGTCGAGGTCCAGCGCGACGGCGTGTATCGGCGTGCGGCTCATCGAAAGTCCTTGATATGCAGCGGCTCGCCAAAGCCCACACGGTCGCTGTGCAGGACCTGCAGGATTTCGGCGCCCGTCGTATCGGGATCGCTCAATTCGCCATTGGCCTTGTAGGCACGGAATTGCTCGACCATGGAAAACTCGTCCGTAGAGTGGCTGCGGATAGACGCCTGCATGCCCGTATCGATGATGCCGGGCGCGATAGAAGCGATGCGGATGCCGTTGGCGTGCACCTGCTGCTCCAGCCCTACGCAGCGCGAGTACATCTCCAGCCCAGCCTTGCCAGTGCAGTAGGCGCTCCAGCTGGGGTAGGGGCTGCGCCCCGCGCCCGAGCTGATGTTGAGGATGCGTCGGTCGCTCTGGTGCTGTTGGAAATGGCGCAGGAAGGCGTTGTTCAGGACGAGAGCGGACGTCAGGTTGACCTGGATGCTGGTGATGAGCGCGGCGTCGTCATAAGCGCCGGCAGGCGCAACGGGTTCGACCACGCCGGCGTTGTTGATCAGGTAGACGCCCTGCCAGGCCATGCCGGCCAGCGAGCCGCACAGTTCTTCAGCGATGTCGGCAACGCGCTGGGCGTCGGATAGGTCGAGCGCTACAAAGCGATAACCTGGGCTTTGCCGGCCCAGTTCGGCCAGTTCCGCCGACTCGCTGCGTGCAAGGGCGACCAGTTGGCCGCCCTGTTTGACGATGGCGCGGGCGATGCCCAGGCCCAGACCGCGCGATGCGCCCGTTACGATGTAGCAATTCATATGCTCACAGCCCTTTCATGCGTGCGAGGCGCAGGATGCCCACGACGGAGATGGAGTCGGTGATCTCGCCGTCCAAAACCTGGCGCAGCGCCTCAGTCAAGGGTACGCGGCGGCGCTGCATATCGGCCTCGCTGGATTCAGGTGCATTGTCGCCTGCTGACAGGCCCTCGGCCAAGTAGATGAAGGCAATCTCGTCCGTTACAGAGTTCGACGGGTGCATCTTGCACAGCAGCCGCCAGCGCTGCGCTTCCACGCCGGCCTCCTCCTTCAACTCGCGCTTGGCGGCATCGAGCGGGGATTCGTCGGGCGGCGTGCCACCTTCTGGAATTTCCCAGGTCATACAGCGCATTGGATAGCGATGCTGGCCGACGAGCCAGATGTGGTCCTCGGCATCCAACGCCATCACGCCAACGGAGATATTCTTGAAATGGACCAAGCCATAGATGCCCGGCTGGCCGCCTGGGTTGATCACCTG
>JAFAKZ010000139.1 GCA_019234745.1 Burkholderiales bacterium | reverse complement strand
AACGACGTTGTTGCGCTTGCGGTCGAGCTTGATGACCTTGAATTCGATGTTCTTGCCTTCGAACGGCGTGGTGTCCTTGATCGGACGGATGTCGACGAGCGAACCCGGCAGGAATGCGCGGATGCCGTTGATCATCACGGTCAGGCCGCCCTTGACCTTGCCAGAGATCAGGCCGGTCTTGATCACGCCCTTTTCCAGCGCGTCTTCCAGGTCGATCCAGGCAGCCAGGCGCTTGGCCTTTTCGCGGGACAGCTTGGTTTCGCCGTAGCCGTTTTCGATGCTGTCGATGGCAACTTGAACGAAATCGCCGGGCTTGACGTCAACGCCGCCCTGGTCGTTCTTGAATTCGTTGATGTCGATCAGGCTCTCGGACTTGAGGCCGGCATTCACGACAACAAACTTGTCTTCGACGGCAACAACCTCAGCGGTGATCACTTCACCGGCGCGCATTTCCTGGCGCGAGAGGCTTTCCTCGAAGAGGGCGGCAAAACTTTCCATGGAGGAGACTGCGGTAGTCATGTATTAAGGGTCCAGATAACCCACGATGCGAGCTTGTGGGGTCAAGTTGAAAAAAGCCAATTCACGCCTTGCGCGCGATATTGGCGCCATACCCGGCACGCCGATCTGGGGTCGGGCGCCGCTACTACTGATCCGTAATGCTAAGTTCGATGCGTACTACAGTTCGATGATGCGACTCGCGACATCCGCGAGGTCGAACCACCAATTCAGTACCGTTTGCACTGCCTGCTCTACCGGCATCGCCGTCGTATCGAGCAAGCGGGCATCGGCTTCCTGCCTGAGCGGCGCCACACTGCGCGCACTGTCGCGCGCGTCGCGCTGCTCAATGTCCTGCTGAATCTGTAGAATATTAACGGATTCCCCTTTTGCAATCAACTGTTTATAGCGGCGTGCGGCGCGCTCTTCGCTGCTGGCCGTCAAAAATACCTTGAGTTGCGCGCGCGGGAACACTACCGAGCCCATGTCCCGTCCGTCGGCCACCAGGCCCGGCGCCGTGGCGAAATCACGCTGGCGCTGCAGCAGCGCTGCACGCACGGCCGGCAGCACGGCAACGCGCGATGCGCCCTCGCCTACCACCTCGGCGCGGATGTCTTCAGCCGCATCGTCGCCATCGAGCAGGATGCGCCCTTCCAGGAAGGCCACATCCAAGGCTGCCGCCACCTTGGCCACGGCCGCCTCGTCGTCCAGCTCCACCTTGCGGCGCAGCGCTGCCAGCGCCGTCAGCCGATAGAGCGCGCCGGAGTCCAGCAGGTGCCAACCCAGCGCTGCCGCAACGCGCGCCGCGACCGTGCCCTTCCCTGAGGCGGATGGACCGTCGATGGCGATGATTGGGACGTTGCGCATGCAGTTTTCCTTGCAGAATTGAGCGGCCGGACTGCCGGTTACCGGGAACGTCAACTTTCACGGCATCCGCAGGGCGGTTATGATCGGGTTCGACCCTTATTTTATTGCAGTGCAATATATGGAACAACTCGACCTGCTCGCCTGCTCCTCCGCCCAAGGCACCGTCAAGCTGCCCGGCTCCAAGAGCATCTCCAACCGTACGCTGCTGCTCGCCGCGCTGGCCGAAGGCACGACGCTGGTCCGCGACCTACTCGACTCCGACGACACGCGCCGCATGCTGGAAGCGCTCGCCACGCTGGGCGTACGCTGCGAGCGCCAGGGTGACACGCTGGACTACCTGGTGTACGGCATGGGCGGGCACTTCCCCGTGAAGCAAGCCGAACTGTTCCTGGGCAATGCCGGCACCGCATTCCGCCCGCTTACCGCCGCGCTGGCACTGATGGACGGCGAATATACGCTAAGCGGCGTGCCGCGCATGCACGAACGTCCCATCGGCGACCTGGTCGACGCCCTGCGCGCCATGGGCGGCGACGTCAGTTACCTGGGCAACGAGGGCTATCCGCCGCTCGCCATCAAGCCCTGGCGCAACCCGCGCGACCACCAGCCCGGCCTGCATACCAAGGTACGCGGCGACGTGTCGAGCCAGTTCCTCACAGCACTCCTCATGGCCCTGCCCTTGAGTGGCGAGGACGTGCGCATCGAGGTGGTGGGCGAGCTGATCTCCAAGCCCTATATCGAAATCACGCTCAATCTGATGCGCCGCTTCGGTGTGGTGGTGGAGCGCCGCGACTGGAACGAATTCCATATCCCGGCGCAGCAGCACTACCTGTCGCCCAAGGTTGTCCATGTGGAAGGCGACGCCAGCTCGGCATCCTACTTCCTCGCCGCCGGCGCACTGGGTGGCGGCCCCATCCGCGTAGAGGGCGTGGGACGCGACTCGATACAGGGTGACATCAAGTTCGCCGAAACGCTCGCACAGATGGGCGCCTTGATCGCCATGGGCGAGGACTGGATCGAATCGAGCGGCCCCGTGGCGGCCAAGGGCGGTAAGCTGCGCGCCATCGACGCCGACCTCAACCATATCCCCGACGCCGCCATGACCATTGCCGTGCTGGCCCTGTTTGCCGAGGGTGAGACCGTAATACGCAATGTAGCAAGCTGGCGCGTGAAGGAAACGGACCGCCTGGCCGCCATGGCTACGGAATTGCGCAAAGTCGGTGCAGCTGTCGAAGAAGGTCCGGATTACCTGCGCATCATCCCGCCGGCCCAGTTGAGGCCAAACGCCGTCATTGACACCTACGATGACCACCGCATGGCCATGTGCTTCTCGCTGGTGGCGCTGGGCGGCACGCCCATTACCATCAACGATCCGAAATGCGTGGGCAAGACCTTCCCCGAGTATTTCGACGTACTCCGAACTGTCGCCCGATAGGCCGCTTTCGCGCAATTCTCCCGTAAATTCGGCGAATTGCGCCAAGCAGGTTAAAATACAGCGCAAGCCAAGCCGGGCAGGCCTCGCCATTCCTTCGCGCTCACGCACCCCATGCATGGGGAAACGCCAAGCCCGGCACTCAGAACAAATATAGGATGTACCGCATGTCCCTCCTCCCGCTCCTCAACCAACGCTTCGGCGCTGCGCTCGCCAGCGTAGGCGCGCCCGATGCCCAGCCGCTCGTGCAGACGGCCGGCAAGCCGGAATTCGGCGACTACCAGATGAATGGGGTGATGGGCGCCGCCAAGGCGCTCAAGCTGAATCCGCGCGAGCTGGCGCAGAAGGTAATCGATGCGGTGGACCTGAACGGCATCGCCGCAACGCTGGAGATCGCGGGCCCTGGTTTCATCAATATCCGCATGCATCCCGAATACCTGGCCAAGCATGTGGAGACGGCCCTGGCCGACGCGAAGCTGGGCGTGAGCCCGCTGCCCGCCAAGCGCGTAATGGTCGAGTATTCTTCGGTCAATCTCGCCAAGGAAATGCACGTCGGTCACCTGCGCGGCGGTATCATCGGCGACGCACTGGTGCGCATCAACACCTTCCTGGGCCAGGACGTCATCCGCCAGAACCACGTGGGCGACTGGGGTACGCAGTTCGGCATGCTGGTGGCCTATATGGTGGAGACCAGCAAGGCGGGTTCCGCAGACTTCGAACTGAAGGACCTGGATACCTTCTACAAGCGCGCCAAGGTCCGCTTCGACGAAGACCCCGCCTTCGCCGACATGGCGCGCGACTACGTGGTGAAGTTGCAGGGCGGCGACGCGGAAGTCGTGGGCCTGTGGAAGCAGTTCGTGGCCATCTCGATGACCCACTGCAATGCCATCTACCAGAAGCTGGGCCTGCTGTTGACGGACGCCGACGTGCGCGGCGAGAGCTTCTACAACGACGACCTGCCCGTGCTGGTGGACGAGCTGCGCCAGATGGGCCTGGCCGTGGAAGACCAGGGCGCGCAAGTCGTGTTCCTCGACGAGTTCAAGAACAAGGACGGCGAACCAGCTGCGTTTATCGTACAGAAGCAAGGCGGCGGCTACCTGTATGCCACGACCGACCTCGGCGCCATCCGCTTCCGCGAGCGCGAACTGAAGCTGGACCGCTGCCTCTATGTGGTCGATGCGCGCCAGGCGCTGCATTTCCAGCAATTGTTCACGGTCGCGCGCAAGGCGGGCTTCCTGCCTGAGACGGCCGACTTCGAACACATCGGCCACGGCACCGTGATGGGGCCGGACGGCAAGCCGCTCAAGACGAAGTCGGGCGACTCGGTGAAGCTCAGCAGCCTCTTGGACGAAGCGGTGGAACGCGCCTTCGTGCTGGTGTCCGAGAAGAACCCGGATCACGATGAAGCGACGCGCCAGCAGATCGCCGCGGTAGTAGGCATCGGCGCCTTGAAGTACGCTGACCTGTCGAAGAACCGCAATACGGACTACATCTTCGACTGGGACACCATGCTGTCCTTCGAAGGCAACGCCGCACCCTATCTGCAATACGCCTATACACGCGTGCGCAGCATCTTCCGCAAGGCAGGCAGCTACGACACGGGTGCGCCGGTCGCCATCCGCGAATCGGCCGAACACGCACTGGCCTTGGAGCTGGCGCGCTTTGCCGACGTGGTCTACCAGGTGGGCCGCGACAGTCAACCGCACTTCCTGTGTGCCTACCTGTACAGCGTGGCGACCGCCTTCTCCCGCTTCTTCGAGGCCT
>JAFAKZ010000275.1 GCA_019234745.1 Burkholderiales bacterium | reverse complement strand
AGGCGGCCCCCGCCGTAGGTCTCGACGAGGTATTCGACGATCGCTCCCGATTCGGCGAGGGTGCGCTCGCCGTCGACGATCACCGGTGCCTTGCCGAGCGGATGCACGGCGGCGAGCGCCGTCGGCGCCTGCATCGAAGGCTCGCGCCGGTAGCGCTCGATCTCGTAGTCGAGGCCGAGCTCTTCCAGCAGCCACAGCACGCGCTGCGAGCGTGAGTTGTTCAGGTGGTGGACGATGATCATGCTTACTTCGCTCCCAGCATGGCTGCTTTCAGGTCGGCGCTCACCGGCTTGTGCCCAAGCCAGACCTTGAGCAGCGACTTGGCGAAGTCGTCGCCGGCGATCACGTCCTTGATCTGGCCGCGCACGCTGATCTGGGTGCCCTTACCGGGCAGGAAGTCGAGCAGGATCACGTCGCCCGTGTCGACGTCCTTCACGGACTGGAACACGGAATTCAGCTGCTTGATCTTGGGCTGCATGGCGGTGAGCTCCGCCTCGGTGGAGTTCTCCTGCAGGCCTTCGATCAGTGATTCATGCAGCTTGTCGGCCGGTAGGTGCCGCAGCATGGTCATGCTGATTCGGCGCGGGTGGCCGTCGTTGATGACGGCATCGGCGCTATTGCTCTTCTGCACGGAATAGAGGGCGCCTACGTAGACTTTGACGAAGCCGAACTTGTAGCGGACACCACCGCCATCAAGCACCAGGTCCTGGCCGGCCACCTTGGCCGCTTCGTCGACTTTGACACCATTGATGTCGACTGCGCCGGCAACCAGGCTCAGGGCGGTCAGTGCAAGGGCAAACATGCTTTTCATATTGTGTTCCTTCACGGGAAACATTCTTAGGGAACCTCTGCAAAATCCACAACCGAACATCAGCGACGCTCCGCTCGTAGCCTGGTTGTTGGCGCTTTAGCGCCTTACAACCACGGAATGCCGCTTGCGGGTTCGGCGGCGAGGGCGGGAGTGGAGTCAACGGCTCCGCCGGGCGAAAGCTGAAGCTTCAGATTGCCACCTTTTGCAGAGCCTCCTTTGCAACAGTCAGCCGCCATCATAGCCCATGCGCCCTGCGTGCAAGCATGCAGTGGCGAGCGCTTGTTGCAGCGCGCCACACATTCGTGGCGCAAGATACGACAAAGCCGGCGAATGCCGGCTTTGTCGACGGAGCAAAACGCGTAATTACAGGGCCTGGATAATGCCAGCAGCACCCATGCCCGTACCGATACACATGGTGACCATGCCGTACTGGTTCTGCATGCCGCGACGGCGCATGCCGTGCACCAGCGTGGCGGTACGGATGGCACCGGTAGCGCCCAGCGGGTGGCCTAGCGCAATGGCGCCGCCCAACGGGTTGACCTTGCTGGTATCGAGACCCAGGTCGCGGATCACGGCCAGCGCCTGTGCGGCGAAGGCTTCGTTCAGCTCGATCCAGGCGAGGTCGTCCTGCTTCAGGCCAGCGACGCGCAGCGCGGCGGGGATCGCTTCCTTCGGGCCGATGCCCATGATCTCCGGCGGCACGCCCTTCACGGCGAAGCCCACATAGCGGGCCAGCGGCACCAGGTTGAACTGCTTCAGGATCTTCTCGGACACGATCACCACGGCGCCCGCGCCGTCGGACATCTGCGAGCTGTTGCCGGCCGTGACGGAGCCCTTGGCGGCGAACACCGTCTTGAGCTTGGCGAGGCCTTCCAGGCTCGTGCCAGCACGCGGGCCTTCATCCGTATCGAGCATCTTCTTGACGATATCGACTTCGCCCGTGGCCAGGTTCGGTTCGCGGTAGATCGCTTCGAGCGGGCTGATTTCCTGCTTGAATTCACCACCCTGGATCGCTGCCAGCGCGCGGCGGTGCGATTCGACGGCGAAAGCATCCTGGTCGTCGCGGCTCACCTTCCACTGCTCGGCCACCTTCTCGGCCGTCAGGCCCATGCCGTAGGCAATGCCGATGTTCTCGTCCTTGGTGAAGATCTCGGGGTTCAGCGCCACCTTGTTGCCCATCATGGGGACGAGCGACATGGATTCGGCGCCGCCGGCGATCACGACGTCGGACTCACCCATGCGGATGCGGTCGGCGGCGATCTGTACGGCGTTGATGCCGGAGGAGCAGTAGCGGTTGATGGTCAGGCCGCCCGTGGTATAGGGCAGGCCGGCCAGCAAGGCCGAGATACGGGCCATATTCAGGCCCTGTTCCGCTTCCGGGAAGGCACAGCCGGCCACCACGTCCTCGACCAGGTTCGGGTCGAGCGAGGGCACCTGGGCCATGGCTTCGCGGATGCAGTGGGCGAGCATGTCGTCGGGGCGCACGAAGCGCATCATGCCGCGCGGGGCTTTGCCTACGGGCGTACGCGTGGCGGCGACGATGTAGGCTTCTTGAACTTGCTTGGTCATTTCCATTCTCCAATCTGTGGGCCTGCACTTCCGGTGCAGGCTGGAGCATTCATTTCTTCATCCGGCACGGCTCACCGCACCGGGATGCAAAGTCGCGTCGAACGTAGCGGGTATCAGTTACGCAGCGGCTTGTTGTTCTGCAGCATGTAGGCGATGCGTTCCTGCGTCTTCTCGTTCTTGAGCAACGACATGAAGCCCTTGCGCTCCAGCTTGAGAATCCACTCTTCATCAACCAGCGTACCGGCTTCCACGTCGCCACCGGTGATCACGTCGGCGATCAGCGCGCCAATGTGGTAGTCGTGCTTCGAGATAAAGCCGCCTTCCATCATATTGGTGAGCTGTCCCTTGATGGACGCAGCACCCGAACGACCGGCCACGGCGAAACCCTTGACCTTGAGCGGTGCGCGGTAGCCGCTTTCGAACAGCGCCAGCGCCTGCTGCTTGGC
>JAFAKZ010000079.1 GCA_019234745.1 Burkholderiales bacterium | reverse complement strand
GTCGTTCCCACGACCGTGCAACGTGGACCTACAACTCACTTACTTAACCCGTTCCCGGGACCGTGCAACCCGGACCTAAGCCGCGCTCGTTGTGCCTAGTCCTGCCCCAAGACTCGGCCCAGCGCGACCCGGGTACTTAATCAGAGGCTCCTTAAATAGATGTATCAAATCATCCGTGCAGGAAAAACAAAAAGGGGCCAATGGCCCCTTTTTCGCGAACGTGCACAATCAAACGCGCAGATCGTCCAGGCTACCGCCCTTAGCCAGGTGATCGTTCACCCATTGCGGCTTACGGCCACGACCCGTCCAGGTTTGCGAAGTATCGGCCGGGTTGCGGTATTGCACGGCTACCGGGCCACGCTTGCCGCCGCGCTTGCCGGCATCGCCGCCAATCAGTTCATTCAGGCTGAAACCGCGTTCGGCCGCGAGCTTTTGCAGGTCGGCAATCGCTTTTTGCTTGTCCTCAACCTTGCGACGTGCGATTTCCCGGTCCAAATCCTTCTGCAATTGGTAAAGCTGCGGCAACGACAGGCCGGAGATGTCAACCATTTCAAACGCTCCTGATTTTAATTGGACGAGCGACGCTTACATCGCAAACATGACACCATTATGGGTGCAAATTACCGATTCTTCAATACCACGCAAACCAAATGACAGAAAATGGCTAACTGCGCAATTAGTCACCGCTATTGCCGACCTTTCATATCCCGCGGAGCGTACATCGGCTTCCATGCTTAGTTCGTAATCGATGAAATCCCCAATACAATCCTTACGGATCAAGGGGCAGCCATTTTTGTGAGCTCGGCACCAATACGCTTGTGAGCGTAAATCCGATGAATATCAACAACACGCAAATGCCCGCCAGAACTCACACACGGGCATTTGCGCAACTTTGCTAATATTCAAATAGCATAATTTATCAAGCCGCTTTTACGGCCGACTTCCGCATGGGCGCGCTCAGTGCCTCATAGCCCTTACGCAACTGCGTATCGAGTTCACTCAGCTGGTGGCGAATACCGGCATCGATTTCCGACAGCTCCTCGATGCGGTCCTCCAGCGTATCGGTCGCCTTATGAATGCGCTTCACACTTTCCAGGCGGCGACGCAGTTGCATCTGGTGTTCGCGTACCTGTGTTTCCATCGGTGCCATCACGGCCTTCAGCCAGTTTTCCACGTCGCGATTCGCCACTTCGTAGACGTAAACGACGCGGTTGGCGATGGTCTCGAAGAACTTCTTCGTCAGCGTGCTCTGCGAATTCGTCAGAATCGCGCCAAAGGTATTGAAGTGTTCGTTGAAGCTGCGTTCCAGGCGCGCGATTTCCTTGTGGTATTTCAAGGTCGAGAACGGCGGTGGCGCAACAGTGCCCAGGCCATGTTCCTCGCTGAACTTCTTGTACATGCCAGCCATCATGGCCTGGATTTCCGCAATCTGCTCGGCGGACTTCGTGATGTTCGCGTTTACTTCCTTGAAGAACTTCTGCATGGCGCCCGTCAGCCCGCTGGATAGCTTGGACTGATCCATCTCTGCGCGCATATGGGTAATCTTGGATTTCAGGCCTTCCACGCCCAAGTAGCCGAACAGTACATTGGTCTGCTGCGAGAACACACTGCGCAAGGCCTGGAAGCGCTGCATGCCGCGCTCGAAGTGGGCCTTCTCCTCCGAGATCTTGTCCAGCATATGCTCGATCACGTCGCGGTTCTTGCCGCGCAGATTGGTCAACTCGTCGAGCTGCTCCTTGACCCCGTCACGGCGGGCGTTGAGGATGCCACGCGTGGCCAGCACCAGGTCTTCCATCTCCGTGTGCGTGTTGTCGCGCACGATCTCCTGCTTGGAGGGGATCAGGTCTTCCGACAGCGCGCGCTCCAGATGCGTCAGTCGCGTGCGCGTCAGCAGGTCTTCATCATCGTTGATCTTGGCCACCAGGCCTTTTTGCGCCGAAACCGGGAATACCTGGCTCGGCTTGATGCCTAGCAGCTCGGCACTCGTCTGCACCTGGCGCTCGATCTCGCCGTCGATCTCCGCTTCCGACTTCAGTGCGTCCCACAGGCCGTCGATCTTGTTCAGTACGACGATGCGGCCACGCTGGCCACCCTGGGTACGGCCGATATGGGTGCGCCATACGTCGATGTCCGTCTTGGTCACGCCCGTGTCGGCAGCCAGGATGAACAGAATGGCGTGCGCGTTCGGCAGCAGGTTGAGTGTCAGCTCGGGTTCGGTACCGATGGCATTGAGCCCCGGAGTATCGAGAATCACCAAACCCTGCTTCAGGAGCGGGTGCGGGAAATTGATGATGGCGTGGCGCCAGCACGGGATTTCGATCTCGCCGTTGCGCACCGCCAGTTGATGATCGGGGTCCTTCTCGTCGTACAGGCCGTACTTCTTTGCTTCCAGCACGGGCACCATTTTCTTCTGGCCCACTTGCTGGAAGGCAGCCAGCATGGCCTCGCCGGAATCGACATCCAGCGCGATCGTGGTCCACTCCTCCGGATAGCGCTTGTATTCCGACGTGGTCGTATCACCCGCGCGCGTCTCGATGGGCAGCAGCTGAATGGCATTGGGGCGGGCCGGATCGTACAGCAGCTCCGTGGGGCACATAGTGGTACGGCCAGCGGACGAAGGCAGTACGCGCTGCTTATATTCAGCGAAGAAGATGGCGTTGATGAGTTCCGATTTGCCGCGCGAAAATTCAGCCACAAAGGCGATACTGAGCTTGTCGTCGCGTAATTTGTCGATCAGGTGCTGAATGCGCATATTCGTCTGCGCATCGTTCAAATCCTGCTCCGACAGCCAGCGCTGCAATTCGCTCACACGCTGGATCAGGTTGTTGCGCCAAGCACTATAGGCTTCGAAGTCTGCTACCAAATTGTCGTGCGCCACGTCTTCTCTCCCACTCGGCCGCATCGCGTGACCGGGGCAATTTAATTCGAATCGGAACTGCCAATCATTTGGCATTAAATATCGTTGGGTCAATCGGCGCAAGCTCGGTCATCGCCGACGGCCGGCAGTGCATTTTGTTCGACGGCTACCTCTGCTGTGGAATATTAGGGCTCACGAATGCCACTTTATTCAATTTGAGTAGGAAATCCGGCGATAACGCCGCATCCTGGAAAAGCCCTACCATCGGATATTGCGGCGTCACGACGGGATTCAAGCACGATTGCCGGCAATGCCGTGACAACAATCAACGGGGCTGGCACAGGGGACACCAAAAGGTCGAACGCTGACCCTGGCGCGTTTGCCTGACCAACGTTCCGCAACGAAGGCACGGCTGCTCCTGCCGGCCGTAGACGAAATAGCGTTGCTGAAAATAACCCGGTTGACCCGCCGTATCGACAAAATCGCGCAAGGTGCTGCCGCCCGCCGCTATGGCCTCAGCCAGCGTTTCCCGTATGGCCGTGACGATGCGCTGGCAGTCGGGTAGCGTCACGCGCCCTGCCTCCCGACTGGGGCGGATGCCGGCGCGGAACAGCGCTTCGTTGGCGTAGATATTTCCGACACCTACCACCACATGCCCGTCCATGAGCATCAGCTTGATGGCTGCGCTGCGCCCATGCAGTGCTTGGTGTAGATAGGCCGCCGTGAAATCGTCGCCGAGCGGCTCAGGCCCCAGGTTGGCAAGCAGGGGATGGACGAAGGCCTCGCCGGGTTGCCACAGCACGGCCCCGAAGCGGCGCGGGTCGCGAAAGCGCAGCGCGCGCATCATGCGACCGTCCTTGAACAACAGATCTACGTGGTCGTGCTTGTCCGGCTCCGCATCGGCCGCCACCAGGCGCAGGCTACCTGACATGCCCAAATGCACGATCAAATGGCCGGCACCCAGGTCGAACAGCAGGTATTTTGCGCGGCGCCTTACGTCGACCAGCTCGCGCCCCGCCACCAGTTCGGCCAGGTCCGGCGGCACAGGCCAACGCAGCCGTGCCTGGCGTACGACGGCGCCCGTGAGCGTGCGTCCGACAATACCGCCTGCAACACCGCGGCGCGTGGTTTCGAC
>JAFAKZ010000418.1 GCA_019234745.1 Burkholderiales bacterium | reverse complement strand
TAGGGCAGGGACTTGCGCTTGTGCAGCACCAGGTCCTCCGCCTCGTCGAACGCGATCTCGTGCAGGCCCAGGGCCTTGATGCGCTTGGCTTCGCGCACCTGGGCCAGCATGGCCGGCACAGCGTCGGTATCGATCAAGTCGGGCTGCTCACCCATCAGGCCCAGCAGCACCGCCTTGTCCGAGCCGTGGCCTTTGCCCGTGGCGCCGAGCGAGCCGTACAGCTCGGCATGCAGGCGCGCCAGGCGCGGCAACAGGCCGTCGCGTTCCAGGCGGTGCACGAACTGGCGCGCGGCGCGCATGGGGCCGACGGTGTGCGAACTGGAGGGGCCGATTCCGATCTTGAACAGATCGAACACGCTGATTGCCATGTGTATCTCCTGCGCCACTCGTCGACCCGGGCAGGCAGATCTTGCCTACGTGGATTTGGATGGAAACGGCGGCGCCATACGTTGGGTAGGGTGAG
This sequence comes from Burkholderiales bacterium, assembly GCA_019234745.1. GTDB lineage: Bacteria > Pseudomonadota > Gammaproteobacteria > Burkholderiales > Chitinimonadaceae > JAFAKZ01. Next base: position 10,084 of record JAFAKZ010000418.1, on the reverse strand, counting down.
GCTGTTTTTGTTTCCGCTTTGTGCGGCTGGCTCGTTGGCAAGCGCGCATCGAACGCGGCGCTTGCTCCGGCCTTGCCTCGATTTTGCCTGCATTTTTACTACACGCCACCTCCTTTGCGCAGCAGTGGCGAATATGGGTAATGAAACATATTTCAAAGTGTTACAATTGTGTATTCATATGTTTAATTGCGTACAAATATGTTTCCGATACTCGAGTCAGCGCGCTACCTTTCCAAGCCGGAACAGCCCCTGGGCGGCAAGGCCGTATGGAAATACCTGCTGCGCAGCGCCGTGCATTTCCGCGGGTCGCAGCGCTGGGCGAGTTTCTTGCTGGAGGACGGCGCCCGCCGCCAGATGCTGCGCCTGCAGCCGCGCCTCCTGCTCAAGCCGCAACGGCCCTATCTGCGCAAGGACGCGAGCGCCGAGCAGCGCATCCGCTGGCTGATGGACCATTACCGCTGGGTGCGCGAGACATGGTCGGCCGAATTCGCCCTGGGCCTGTATCAGGCGCGCTGTCTCCAAATAGCCGATATCGAGGTGGAGGGTGGTGCGGGCTATCAACTGGTGCTGCGCCCCACCTGCAAGTTCGATCGCGAAGGCGAGTTGTTGATCTCGCTGGAAACAAATGGCCTGCCGCTCGCCGTCGTGTCATTTTCCATGGTACGCAACGATTTGGATTGGGTAGCCAGCATCGGCTGCCTGCAAGGCGCGAGCCCCGAGCTGGGCCGTGAGGCGGTGAAGGCGGCGACCGCGGACCTGCACGGCCTGCGCCCCAAGCAGGCGGTATTGCTAGCCCTGTATGCCTTCGCACGCGGCTACGGCGTGGAGCGCATCGTGGCCGTCGGCAACGAGGACCACGTGCATATGGCGCGCTGGGCCAGCCGCGACAAGGTGGTGGCCGATTACGACGGATTCTGGCTGGAGATGGGTGGCGAAGCGATCGGCGACAGCTTTGTGCTGCCGCGCCGCATGGCGCGCAAGAGCGGCGACGAGATTCCCGCGCGCAAGCGGGCGCAATACCGGCGCCGGCAGACACTGGAGGATGGCATGGTGGTGCAGATCCGTGCTGCCTTACCCGACTGTGCGAGCGTGCCCGTATTCAAGACGCGGCCTACGGCGCTCAACTTCAGCGGACAGCCAATCAACCGCACTGCCAAGGGCCCGCAGGGCGCCTACTTGCCGTTAAGGATCGCCGCGTAGCAGTCGTAGCGCACGCTGTCGCCTTCCAGGCTGAAGCTGGGCTTTTCATTGGCCAGCCAGGGGGCGTGGCGCGGCCGCTTTACGGCCACGCGCGTGAGCGCCATCTCGCGGCAGGGTTGCAGCAGTGCATCGGCGTCCTGGTCCGCGCCCACGACCTGCTGGAAGGCCTGCATATCCTTCTTCGACAGCGCCGAGCGCGCCTTGCCCTCGGGGAACATCGGGTCGAGGTAGATCACGTCGGGCCGCTCCACGTCCCAGTGGTAGAGCAGGGTCACGGCGTCGCCACGATAGAGCGCCATGCGCCCCACGATGTCGGCGATCTCCGGCGACTCGCGGCCTCGCGCCAGGCCGTCGGCCAATAGCGCCGCCGCCACGGGCGAGCGCTCGATCATATCCACATGACAACCCAGCGAGGCCAGCACAAAGGCATCACGCCCCAGGCCCGCCGTCGCGTCCAGAATGTGTGGTGTCGCACCGCCCTTGAGTCCGCAGGCACGCGCCACACCTTGTCCCCGTCCGCCACCATGACGGCGCCGCCAATCGGCGCCGCCACCAGCAAAGTCCACATAGACCGGGCCGGGCGCGCGCTTGCCCAGCGTGTGCAACTCCAGCCGCTGTTCCGTCAGCACGAGCGCGTGGCCGTCGTCGGGCAGCGACTCGACAATGGTAAAGCCGTAGTCGCCCGCGATTTGCGTGGCCTTGCCATTCAGCTCAGGACTGGATACGAAAAGGGGCAGCGGCATGCTTGCTTGCGGCGGTAGGCGCAGGTGGATGGACGCGCCAGTTTAAAAGGGAATCGCCGGTATGGATATCCCGCTTGCGTCCGCCGATTTGGTAAAGTGCCGGGCGGATGGAAAACACCACAAAACGAATGGGAACGGGGGAGCGGTGAGGGCTGCGGCATTGGCCTTTGTGCTGGCGATTGCCGTCATGCAGCGCATGGCGAGCCTGCCGACGCCATGGCTGTGCGCAGCCCTTGGTATCGCCACGGCCTTGGCCGCATGGTGGCTGCCACGGGGACGTAGCGTCTGCATCGTCGTTGCTGCCTTCGCGCTGGGTTTGAGCTACGGTGCCTTGCGGGCCCAATGGCGCCTGGCCGACCGGCTGCCTGCCGCGTTGGAACAACAGTCGCTCGTCCTGGAAGGCCGAGTCGTCGGCCTGCCGGAAACGGCCAGCTTCGGACCGCGCATCCATTTCGCCGTGGACCAGGCACCAGTCGGCGTCCCACATCATCTATTGCTCATGGACAGCCTGCCGCCCGCTGATTGGCACCCAGGCCAGCGTTGGCGCCTGACCGTGAAACTGCGCCGCCCGCACGGCGCGGCCAATCCGGGCGGGGGTGATTACGAAGCCTTCCTGTTGGGCGAAGGTGTGGGTGCCACGGGTACGATACTGCAGGAGCACCGAGAGCTACTGGCTGACCCAGTCGCGACGCCATCCGCCTGGGTGGATCGTACTCGCTCTGCCATCGCCCACCATATACGCACGGTGCTCGCGGGCGAGCCCTATGGGGAAATGCTGGTGGCGCTGGTCGTGGGCGACCAGTCCGGCATCACGCAATCCCAGTGGGAGCTGATGAAGAAAACGGGCGCCGTGCATCTTGTGACCATCTCTGGCATGCACATTACCCTGCTGGCCGGCTTTGCCGCTGCTCTGGTCAATGCGCTGTGGCGGCGCTCGGCGCACCTCACGCGACGCCTGCCTGCGCGCAAGGCCGCCTATGCGATCGGTTTCCTGTTCGCGCTCACGTACGCCGTGCTCGCCGGGCTGCGCGTGCCCATCCTGCGCGCCATTTATATGCTGGCGGTGGCCGTGTTGGCGCTGCTCAGCAGCCGTTCCTTGTCCGTGTTCACCGTCTGGTGTCTGGCACTGGCCGTATGCGTGGGCATCGATCCTTGGGCGGTGCTCTCTGTCGGATTCTGGCTGTCCTTCATGACGGTCGGCGCGCTGCTATGGGCTACCTCCGGCCATATCGGCAAGCTGCAGGGCTGGCGCGAGAAGCTGCGCAGTTGGCGTGCCAGCCAGTGGGCGGCGACACTCGGTTCGGCCCCCATCCTGCTCGTGCTGTTCCAGCAGCTGCCTATTGCCTCGCCCCTGGCCTATGCCAGCGCCATCCCGCTCGCCTGTGGCGTGGTCACGCCGCTCGCCCTGCTTGGTGCGCTTGATCCCACGGGCCTGTTGCTGCGTGTGGCGCACATGGTGCTGGGCCTGTGCGTACGCATGCTGCTGCTGATTTCCCATGCGGAACTGGTCTGGACACAGGCTGCGCCACCGCTGTGGACCCTGCTGCCGGCCGGGCTCGCCGTGGGCGTACTGCTGCTGCCCCGTGCAACACCGGGAAAGCTGGTGGCCAGCGTGGGCTTTCTGCCCATGCTTTTCCCACACCACCCCATGATGCCGCCAGCCGCCTTCCGCATGGTGAGCTACGACGTGGGGCAGGGGCTGGCCGTGCTGGTGCAGACGGCCAACCATGCAATGCTGTTTGATACGGGCAGCGCCAATGCGGCCGGCCGCGTGCTACCCGCCTCACTGCAGGCTGAAGGCGTACGGCGGCTGGACGTGATGGTGCTGAGCGATGCGGACGATGGCGATAGCGAGGGTGGGCCGGCGGTACTCGCTGCATTGCCCGTCGCGCACGTCATGGGAACGGCCCCTGAACGTGCCATGCCTGCTGCCCAGCCCTGCATCGCGGGGAAGTCCTGGACCTGGGATGGCGTACGCTTCGACGTGCTGGCGCCGCTCACCGAAGCGCCAGCCGATGGCCGTGCCAAGACCGATGGCTGCGTGCTCCGCGTCGTGGGCGCGGGCGGCAGCGTGCTGCTGGCCGCGAATATCGAGCGCAAGGAGGAGGCACAGCTGCTTGCGCGTTACGGCGACGCCCTGGCATCCGATGTGCTGCTCATGCCTCATCACGGCGCGGCTGGCGCGTGGTCGGCGGGCTTCCTCGCCGCGGCAGGGCCGAAGCTGGCCATCGCCTCGGTCGGCTACCTCAACCCCTACCGCCAGCCGCGCGCCGATGTGGTGTCCGAGTACCAGGCACGTGGCGTGATTGTGTGCCGCACTGATCGTGACGGCGCCATTGAGGTGGACATGGGCGTGGCGGCTTGGCAGGCAACGCCCTGGCGTGCTGGCCATGCGCGCTATTGGCAGGACCTGACGGCAGCCGACGATGCTTGTGCCGCAGCAGCGGGATCAGGAAAGCAGCACGGTGGCCACGACGATATTGCCTTGACCACGGTACTCCAAGGTATCGAAGCTCATGACGCGGGCCATTGAGATACCGCGGCCGTTCGGGTCGAAGGCGCGGGCCGGGTCGAAGTTGAGGTAGCGCTGCCAATCGAAGCCGCTGCCCTCGTCTTCCACCTCGATGGTGAGCGTCCGGTCGTCGCGCTTTACGCGTACCTGTACGCGCTTCTCGGAAAACTCGCTGCGACGCTGGCGCGATTCGATCTCTTCGCGCCACTTGCCGCCCTGCATCATGTCGCGCTTTTCCTCGTAACCGACCCCCAGGTTGCCATGCTCAATGGCATTGACGATCAATTCCGACAGGCCGATGGCGACGCGGTCCGGGTGGGGCGCCATGCGCGCCAGCAGGGCGGCCACGCGCTGGGCATCGTCCAGCGTGGCCAACTCGAAATTCGCATTGCCCAACAGCGCCAGGCCGTCGAGCGGATGGGCGCCGGCCTGCTTCAGCGCGCGGCGCGCACGGTGCTGCGCCACGGCGGCTGCCACGATGGCCAGCAGCATCTCGCGCTCGAATGGTTTGGTCAGGTAGTAGTAGGCACCGGCCTCCATGCCTTCGCGCACACCGTCGGCTGAGCCGATAGCCGTCTGCAACACCACGGGCAGGCCGGACAGCTGCGGGTGCGCCTGCATGCGGCGCAGCACCTCCATGCCGTTCAGGCCGGGCATCATGCGGTCCAGCAGCACGGCGTCGAACTGGTCACCCGCGCGCGTCAGCGTTGCCCAGGCATTTTCGCCATCCTCGGCCGTCTCGATACGGTAGCCCGCATCCGTCAGGTGTTCGGACAGGATCTCCAGGTTGAACGGCTCGTCGTCGACCAGTAGCAGGGCAGGTTGCGTGCGTGTCGGGGTGGTCACTTCATTCTCCAGATACAGGCGTCATCGTGGACGATTTGAATTTGTCCGAATGGATGCCGCCTAATCAGCATAGCGTATACGGAATTTGTTGCACTGTGCGACGTCGTACCGGTTTAGTTGCACGGCAGTGCAACAATGAAGCAGGCGCCGCCTTCGACGCGGTTATGTGCGTGGATGCTGCCATCGTGCGCATAGACGATCTCACGCGAGATGGCGAGGCCCAGCCCGGTACCGCCGGCGCCCGTCTTGGTCTTGGAGCTTTGCGTGAACTTGTCGAAGATCGTGCCCAGCTCGCTCTCCGGTATGCCCACGCCCTCGTCCTCCACGCGTAGTTCTACCCAGTTTGCGTCACTATGTCGCAGACTGATGCGCACCATGCCGCCATCGGGGCTGAACTTGATTGCATTCGACACGAGGTTGCGCAAGACCTGGCCAATGCGCAGCGTATCGGCGCGTACCTCGGGCAAGTCGGTGCCAAGGTCGAGGGCAAATTGCACGGCGTTGCCGCGCGCCAGCGGCGCGAATTCCTCCACCACTTCGCGTACCATGGCGCGCAAGTCGATGGGCCGCATATCGTATTGCATCTTGCCTGCTTCCAGTTTGGACAGGTCGAGCAGGTCGTTGAGAATCTGCAAGAGGCGCTGCCCGCTGCTGCGGATACGGCCGAAGTAATGCAGCAGCTTGGCGGGGTCACCGCTGCCCGCCTTGCGCTCACCCAGCTCGGCGAAGGACAGCACGGCGTGCATGGGCGTGCGCAGCTCGTGCGACATATTCGCGAGGAATTCCGATTTCGCGTGGCTGGCGGCTTCGGCCAGCTCCTTGGCGGCTCGCAAGGCTTCTTCCGCGGCGCGCCGCTCGCCGATGTCCTGGTACACCCAGATGGAGGCGGAATAAGGGTCGCTCGGGTCGATGGCCTTGCCGAACACCTCGCACAGTACGGACCGCCCGTCCGCCGCGCGGTAGCGCACTTCCACCTGGGCCAGGCCGCCCTCGCGCAGCTTGGCATATACATTGCGGCCCAATAGGTCGTAGGTATCGTCGTCGTCGATGAACATGCGCGTGGATTGGCCGATGATGTCTGCCTTCGGATAGCCAAACAGCAGCTCGAAGGCCGTATTTACCTCGATGAAGCGGCGCTGCGACAGGAAGGCCGTGGGCAGCGGGCTCGCGGCGAACAGCGTATCGAGCTCGGCCGTACGTTCCTTCACCAGCTCTGCCAGGTGGTCGCGGTGGCGGATCAGCTCTGCTTCGATCTGCTTTCGCTCCGTGATATCGCGCACCATGACCAGCCATTCGCCGTCGCTCGCGGGCGTCACGCGCGCCTCGAAGTGATGGGGGCCGTCTTCTGCCGTCAGCGAATATTCAAAGGTGCGCAGGCGCGCCGGCCAGCCCTCGGCCAGCGTCTCGTCGAGCGGTGCGGAGAAGTCCACGGGAAGGCCCCGGCGGTAGTGCTGCCCCACGCAATCTGCGGCCAAGCCGAATTCGGAACCGCCGCCGCGGGCGCGGCAGTCGATCACGGCGCCGTTGGCGTCGATCTGCAGCATCAGGTCCGGGATGGCTTCCAGGATGGCGATATTGCGGATTTCCGCGCGCAGCATGGCTTCTTCGGCGGCCTTGCGTTCCGAGATGTCGAGCAGCGAACCGGCCAGGCCCGGCCGGTTGTCGAAGATGATGGGCTTGGCCGTGACCAGCGCATAGAAGCGCGTACCGTCGTCGCGGTGCATCAGTACTTCCGTGGGACGGCCGCCCGAGCGCTCCGGGTCCAGCGCAACGATCAGGGCCTCGGACCAGGCTGGTGCGACCAGCTCGGCCAGCCGCGTCTTGTCGATGAATTCGTCGGGCGAGTGGGCAAAGCAGGCGGCGAAGGCCGGGTTCACGTAGCGCAGCACACCGTCTTGCAGCAGGTAGATGCCGATGTGGGCTGCATCGAGGATGGCGCGGTGCTTGTATTCGCTCTCGAACAGCATGCGCTCCGCGCGCTTGCGGTCGGTGACGTCGCGGATCACCGTGACATAGTAGCGGCCGGCGTCCAGCATGAAGGCGTTGAAGGACAGCTCGATGGGGAAGGCGGAGCCATCTTGCTTGAGCGCGAGCAGCTCGCGTACGCCCAGTTCGGCAATGGAACGCCCATCGGTGGACGGCCGCAACGCTTCGCGTACGCGCGCGCGGTAGGACGGCGTGAGCAGCTGCGTCACGTCGATGCCCTGCACGGCGCTGGCCTTGTAGCCGAACATGCGCTCCGCCGCCACATTGAAAAGCTCGATGCGGCCCGTGTCGTCGACCAGCACAATGGCTTCACCGACGGTGTCGAGAATGGTCTGCAGGCGTACGCCATCGCGCCGCGCGCTGGCTACGGCCAGCCTGGCGTCGGTCAGCTGCGCCCTGAGCAGCGCAGCCTCCTGGTTCCGAGTATCTTCGTTGGCTTGGGCGTTACCGGCCCAGGCGCGGCCCAACAGCATCAGCAGGACGGATATCAAAAGGCCCGTTACCGTGCATTCGACGCGGTTGCGCTCCAGCGCTTCCGTAACGGCGCTGGGGTCGAGCTGCTCCTCGATCTGCCAAATTCGGCCACCCAGTTTGACTTCACGGCTCGCCATGCCGGCCAAGGGCTGCTCGGCGACCGCCGGCTCGGCGGGGTACAGTGCGACGGGGTGGGCCCGGTCGCTGACGTCATGCCAGATATCGCGCAGCTGCGGCAGCTCCGGCATGCTGTCCACCACGCCTTGCGGGGACAGCGAGACGCCGAACAACTGCCGTGTGCTGTGGAAGGTATGCCAGCGCAGCATGAGGACCGTGAGCTGGCTGCCCTCGCCGTGGTAAGGCTGGGAAAAGAAGCTGCCGTCGCTGGTCGCGCCGCCGAGCTGCGTGGCCAGCAGCTTGTCCACGCTTAGGTCGAGCCCGATGCTCAAGCTGCCGGGTGAAGGAAAGATGCCATAGACGATGGGCAGGTAGTGCGGCCGAATCGGCGACAATACCTGCTGCCCCGTGGGACTGCGGTAGCGTACAGCGAAGCCGGGATAGCGTTCGCGCCAGTGGGATTCGAAGCTGGCGCGATCGGCGTCATCAAGCGGCGCGGCCACGAACAGGGAGTCGACGCCTGGAATGCGTCGCTGGGTGATGGCCAGGCGGTTGAAGTCGCGTGGCGCGGCATCGGCCTGGGCGTCGACGAAGGCCTGCATGGCGTCGAGCGCATAGAGCGTGCGGTTGAGCGCGGCGATTTCGCTATCGACGCGATCGGCTGCGACCTGCCGGTAGTGAGCTTGCGTATCGGCAATGATGCGCATAGCGCGCCAGCGTTCGACGCTGAACGTCAACGCGAGACCCAGCATCAGCGCGGCACCACCCCAGGCCCAGCGCCGCTCCATATCGATAGTCGCTCCGTCGTCCTAATTGCATAGCGCGGGTAGCGCTGAAACATGCCCTGGCATCAGCCAACTTATCCTAACCGGCGTTGGCAGGGACGGCATCGCACAGGCCACTCGGGCCGTCGAGCCATTCTACCGTCAAGCCAGGTTGGAGCAATCGGCGAGTGATTGCCGCGCCGGGTCATGTTGCGCAATATGCCGCGATGAGGGAGCGAGCCGCGGGAGCCCAGCCGGATCAGTCCTTATGCAACTCGTCGTAGAGCGACCGGAATTCCTGGCTGAGCTTGTGGCGCGCATCCAGATGAATCATAGGCAATCCGCGCTCGTGCGATTCGCGAATCTTGATGGAGCTGGAAAGGTGGCTGTCCAGCACGGGCAGGCCCTCGTCGCGCAGCTCTTGTACTAGCCGCACGGGCAGGCTGGCACGCGCGACGAACTGGTTGACCACGATGCCCTCGATTTCCAGGCCGGGATTATGGTCGGCGCGGATCTCCGCCACATTGCCCATCAGCGTGTACAGCGCCTGGCGCGAGAAGTCGTCGCAGTCGAAGGGGATCAGGCAGACGTCAGCCGCAATCAGTGCCGACTGGGTGAAGAAGTTATAGGCGGGCGGCGTGTCGAGGATGATGACGTCGAAGTCCTTCTTCAATTCTTCGAGCGTATCGCGCAGCTTGTAGATCTTGTGGCGCGATTCGAGCTTGGACTGCAGCTCGCCGATCTCGGGGTGCGAGGGGATCAGCGACAAGTTTTCGAAGCGCGTTTCGTGCACGAAGGCAGCGGCTGGCTTCGAGAACAGGCTGAAGTTCAGCGTCTGCTCGAAGTATTCGGCCAGCGTGGGGCTGGCTTCCTTGGCGGCTTCGCCCAGCAGGTAGCGGCTGGAATTGCACTGCGGGTCGATGTCGATCAGTAGCGTGCGCTTGCCCTCGTGGGCGGCAATGGCAGCCAGATTGACGGCGATGGTGGACTTACCCACGCCACCCTTTTGATTGAAGATTACCCGCTTCATACGCTATTCCCCCAAGAGCCTGTTCACGATCCTTTTGGCAGGCGCGCAGCCGCGAGAACCGGCTGAATACTAGGCACAGCGACGCGTCGTGGTGGTTCCACGGCAAGGAGCTGTAACAACGTAGGCAGCAGGTTCTCGCGGCTGCCCGAAGGGTTCGATTGGTAAGGGCGCATTGCCGCGTTACGGCGCTTGCACTGCATCCCTTACCAATCGAACGCGCCTGTCAAAAGGATCGTGAACAGGCTCCCCGTTGAGGCTGATTCTATCAGGGCGAACATGACGTGACGCAGTGCAACATCGCGGCTGTTGCAAGTCGTTCGGCCGGTGTCTCATTTTTGGCGCTTGGTGGGTCTTGAAACCCTGGTGATACACCCACACCTAGTAGGGAGATACGATTTCCCTCAGCTAATTT
>JAFAKZ010000336.1 GCA_019234745.1 Burkholderiales bacterium | reverse complement strand
CATATTGGCATAGTCGAGATACACCTTCTCGCGGATAAAGATCTCGAACAGCTCCAGGTCGACGTGTTGTTCCTTGGCCATGCGGGCAAGGATGGTGAGGGATTCCGACAGGGTCTTTCCGGGTTTGTAAGGGCGGTCGCGCGCCGTCAGCGCTTCGAAGATATCGGCAATGCCCATCATGCGTGCCTGTACGCTCATCTGGTCGCGTGTCAAGCCGCGCGGGTAGCCTTTGCCGTCCATGCGTTCGTGGTGACCGCCGGCGTATTCCGGCACGTTCTTCAGGTGCTTGGGCCAAGGCAGGGCCTCCAGCATCTGAATGGTCACTTCGATATGATGGTTGATGATCTGGCGCTCCGCCCCCGTCAAGGTGCCGCGCGCAATACTCAGGTTCTCGACCTCGTCCTCGCTCAAGAAGGGCACCAGCTCGCCCATTGCGTTGTGCATGGGGTAGGCCGCGATCTGCTTGACGCGTGCCTGCTTCTCCGGCGCCATGAACTCGCCGCCGACGTTGGCGTGGCGCAGGAACTCCCGGTCGTCATCGTATTGGGCGCAGCGCGCCTTCCATGTCGCCTCGTCGATCTCGCCTCGCAAATGGGCGATCTCTGCGTCGCGCTTGAGCACCTCGAAACGGGTATCGACGGCCGCAATGCGGTCGTAGATCGTCTCCAGCTTGGTCGACTTGTCCACCACGTGCACGGGCGTAGTGATCTTGCCGCAGTCGTGCAGGAGGCCCGCGATCTTCAGCTCGTAGCGATCCTTCTCCGTCATGTGGAAGAGCTTGTAGGGGCCGTAGTTGACGCGGTTTACCGCCTCGGCCAGCAGCATGGTCAAGAGCGGCACGCGCTCGCAATGCCCACCCGTATAAGGCGACTTGTCGTCAATGGCCGTGTTGATCAGATTGATCAGCGATTCGAACAGGGATTCGAGCTGGTTGATCAGCTGCCGGTTGGTCAGCGCGATGGCAGCCTGCGAACCGAGCGACTCGACCAGCCGCTGGTCCTGCTCGCTGAACGTGCCGATGGCGCCCTCCTCTACCTTGGCGTTGATCAGTTGCAGCACGCCGATAATCTCGTTCTCGTGGTTCTTCAGCGGCACCGTCAAGAAGGATTTCGAGCGGTAGCCCGTCTGCTCGTCAAAGCGCTTGGTGCCGGAAAAGTCGTAGCCGTACGCCGTGTAGGCGTCTGCAATATTGATCGTTTGGCCGTACAGCACGGCACAGGACACCACGTTGTGGGTATTGGGCTGCCCGTTTTCCAGATACAAGCGTATAGGCGGGAATGGCGGCTTCTTACCGGTCGAGCCGCCCAGTGCAATACCGAGCGATTGGGTGACGACGATTTCGAAGCGCAGCACATCGTGGTCAACCAGGTAGAGCGTACCTGCGTCCGCATTCACCAGGTTCTTGGACGCGAGCAGGATCAATTCGACCAGGCGATTGATGTCGCGCTCGGACGAGAGGGCAATGCCGATCGCGTTGAGCATTTCGAGCCGTCGCATCAGCTCGTCGGCGGTTTGCATGAGTCCTCGCTCTGCTGCTGATTGATATGGCGCCCGACCGTCGGGTCGGGTTCCATATACTACTTGATACAGACTGCGCGCACCTGATAGAGGTCGGTAATGCCCTGCAGCACCTTTTCGATGCCATCCTGCTTCAGCGTCCGCATGCCCTCGTCCAGCGCCACGGCGAACAGCTCGGCCACGCGCGCATGCTCCTGAATTTTCTTCTTGACGAGATCGGTACCCACCAGCAGCTCGTGTAGGCCCACGCGCCCCTTGTAACCCGTGCCACCGCAAGCCTCGCACCCGACGGGCTTGTACAGCGTGAACTTGCCGTCCTTGTCGGCAAAATTCGCGCGCCATTCGGCCACCAGCGCCTTCTGCGCGGCGGCGGGGTCCTTGGCCCAGCTTTCCGTGTTCTTCAGCTCCTCGGCGTACTCGGTGAGGATCATCTTCATCTCCGCATCTTCCGGATGGTAGGCCTGCTTGCACTTGCTGCACAGGCGCTTGGCCAGGCGCTGGGCCAGGATGCCCAGGAGCGCGTCGGCGAAGTTGAACGGATCCATGCCCATGTCCAACAGGCGGATGATGGACTCGGGCGCGGAGTTCGTGTGCAGAGTAGCCAGCACCAGGTGGCCCGTGAGCGAGGCCTCGATGCCCGTGCTGGTCGTCTCCTTGTCGCGCATTTCGCCCACCATGATCACGTCGGGGTCGGCGCGCAGGAAGGACTTCATGGCAGTAGCGAAGGTCAGGCCCGCCTTCGGGTTCATCTGCACCTGGCGCAGGCCCTTCTGGGTGATTTCCACGGGGTCCTCGGCCGTCCAAATCTTGGTTTCCGGCGTATTGAGGAACTTCAGCACCGAGTGCAGGGTGGTCGTCTTGCCCGAGCCAGTCGGCCCGCATACAAAGAACAGGCCATAGGGCTTCGACACCACCTTGCGCAATTGCTCCTCGTTGCGGCTGGAAAAGCCCATCTTGTCAAGCGGAATCGGCTCGCCCGAGGCCAGGATACGCATGACCACGTCTTCCATGCCGCCCGCCGTGGGCACCGTCGCGACGCGCAGTTCGATATCGAGGGGGCCGTACTTCTTGAATTTGATCTTGCCATCCTGCGGCTTGCGGCGCTCCGAGATATCGAGGTCGCACATGATCTTCAGGCGCGTGACGAGGGGATCGCGGTAGGCCGCTGGCACCTCGATATAGGGCTGCAGCGAGCCGTCCTTGCGGAAGCGGATTTCCGTCTTCAACTTGCCCGGGAACGGTTCGATATGAATATCCGATGCACCCTGGCTGTAGGCGTCGACGATGACCTTGTTGACGAGCTTCACCAGCTCATTGTCCTGCGCCAGCGACAGCGCCTCGCTGCTGATGGAGTCGTTGTCCTCGCCCTCATCCGTCATGCCCGACAGCAGGTCGCCGATCGAACCCATGTCGAGCGCACCGACGGCGCCGAACCACAGGTCAAGATACTGCTTGAACTCCCTACCGCTGCACACGCGGAAGATCAGCTTCTTGCCCGGGAAAACCTGCGCCGGCATGCCGCTCGAACGGGCCCGCTCGGGGTCCATCGCAAGAATCACGATGCCATCCTTACCCTCCTCCATGGGCAACCACTGGCTGCTTTCGGCGTAGTCGCGCTTGATGGTCTTGAGGAGATCGAGTGGCTTGACGCGATCGGCACGGAAAGTCTCGTGATCCACGCCGAAGAATTTCGCTAGCGATGCGCCCATCTGTACGGCATTGACCTGGAACTCGCTGGCCAGAACGTCTTCCACATCGGTGGAATTCTCGCGCGCGCCCTTGATTGCCAGCTCCAGCTCGGCCGCCGACAGCACACCGTCGGATACCAGGTAGTCATATTTCGTACGCGCCACGAACACACCGCCCTGTTTGCGCTGCTTGAGCGCAATGGCCAGTGTCTTGCACAGTTCGACGACGCCCTTTTCGAGCATGGGCGGGAAAGGACGATCGGCGCGGTTATTGATCAGTTGCACGACGCCGATGGTTTCGCCCGACTTTTCGTCCAGAATGGGCGCCACCATCATCTGCTTGGTGCGGTAGCCCGTGCGCTTGTCCACTTCCTGCAGGAAATTCAGCTGCGGGTGAACGGACTTAAGCTCGGCCTGGTCGTACACGTCCTTGATGTTGACGAGCCGACGCGCCATGGCCGAGTAGCCGGCGATACTCTGTTCGGTAAGCGGCAGCTTGAGATCACGGAAGGAGTTCAGCCCCGTTTTCACCTTCGATACGATAGCCGTCTTCTCTTCGTTCATGACGTAGATGGTCAGACGGTCTGCATTGAACATCTCGCAGATGGGCTGACTAACCTCCAGCATGATCTCGTCGGCGTTATTGGTCGCGTGGATCTTGTTGGTAACCGCCTGCAGTTCACGGGTGAATTGCAGTTCGATATTGAGTTCGGGAGAAGCGACGGCTTGGGTCATGGCAAAGCTTTCCGGTCAGAAGTCGATGATTTGACCGTTCTTGAGCATTCGGGGGCGGAACGCCGCTGCGTCCTCGCCGATTTCCTGCATGGTCAGTTCAATTTCACCGGGCTTGAGATGGGTGATGTAAATTTCCGCAGCTTGCGTCAGCTTCGCCAGCTCTTCGGCCAGCATGGCCGGGCACAGGTGGCGGCTGGCCTCGGCAATAGCGCGCTCGCGGTTGCAGAACGCCGTCTCGATGATCAACACCTTGAGATTGTCTATGGCATTGACCACGGGCCAGAACGCGTCATTGACTGTCGTGTCACCGCTAAACACGATGCTGGACTTGCCGGAATCGAAGCGATAGCCGACGGCAGGCACGGTGTGCAGGGCAGGCAAGGCAGTCACGCTAAAGCCCGGCTCCGGGCTCATGGATTGGCCCAGCTCGAACGGCACGAAGCGCATCCACGGAGCATCCTTGTCCGGAATTTCCGCGAAATCGGGCCACACCTTCCAGTTGAAGATATGGGTACGCAGGATGTCGAGCGTTGCGGCCGTAGCGTAGACGAGCAGGGGCTTGTCGCGCATGGCGCCGACCGTATCGACCAGCAGCGGCAGCATGGCGATATGATCGAGGTGGGCGTGCGTCAGGAACAGATGGTCGATTTGGCTCAATTCAGCCACCGACAAATCCGCCACGCCCGTGCCGGCGTCGACCAGGGTGTGCCGCCCGAGCAGGAACGAGGTGGTGCGCAAGCCCCCACCTATCCCCCCACTGCAGCCAAGCACCTTGAGCCGCATCGTGCCTCCGCCTATTTCGTATCGAAGTTGTAAACGCCGTCCCAGTCCGCAGGCGGCGGCGACTTGCGCCAGCCGGCGATGCGGTCGAGATAGACCTGGTACAGCTTGAATTCGGGCTGCTGGTTCTTCAGATTGATCAGCTGCAGTTCGGCCATGTCCCAATTCTGCGAGCGATAGTGCTTGAGCACCTGCATGAACATCTCAATGGCGCTGCGCGTGGACTTTTCCACCTCGCTGGCCGGGCCGATAGGCTCGTAAATCGTCTCCGGTTCGTCCTTGCCCTTGACGCGAATGCGGTCCAGTTCGCGGAACACAATGGTGTCCTTGGCTGCATCGCGCGTGGTCGAACCCACGATCATGCCCACGCCGTACTGCTTGGTGATACCTTCCAGGCGCGAGGCGAGGTTTACCGCGTCGCCCATTACCGTGTAGGCCTTACGGATCTGCGAGCCCATGTCGCCCACCGTCATACGCCCCGTATTGACGCCCACGCCGATATGAATGGGCGGCCAACCGCGCTCGACCAGCTTGGGGCTCAGCTCGGCCATGGCGCGCTGCATGTCCAGTCCCGCCAGCACGGCGTTCTTGGCGTGGTCCGGGTCATAGATGGGCGCCCCCCAGAAGGCCATCACACAGTCGCCCATGTACTTGTCGATGGTACCCAGGTACTTGGCGCGTATCACTTCGGAAAGCGTCGTAAGGAACTCGTTCATGTACTTGGAGAGGTCCTTCGGGTCCATGCTCTCAGAAATCGTCGTAAAGCTGCGTACGTCGGAGAACAGCACGGTCAATTCGCGGCTCTGACCATCCATGGAGTACTTTTCCGGCTCCTCGCTCATCTTTTCCACCAGTTCCGG
>JAFAKZ010000266.1 GCA_019234745.1 Burkholderiales bacterium | reverse complement strand
AGGCTGTTAAGAAGGGCTTCCGCGAGAATGCTGCGGCCGGCATTTTGTGTGCATAGAAATAGCACGTTATAGGTCTTGTCGCCCATGAGGTTTCTCCAAATCAATTCTTGAACATTGTCGACGGCAAATTACGTCATGAGCCGCCGTCCAATCTTGATCAAGATCAGGCGTGAATGTTCTTCCTGAAGCTTAGTCCAATAGGCATACTGAAGGTGCCGAAGATGGTCTCGTCATCAAGCTTGGTGGGGTCTGTGCTGATGTACGGCGAGATGATGAAAGAAGAGTGTGACAAGTTATTTTGATGTCGTTCCGCCTTATCTGCGCAGGGTGTTGATGGTTTTCCTGGCCGCTGCGACGGCGCTCGCAACGGCCGCCGAGCTTCCCTGCAACCACCTTTCCGTCCCCGTCCTGGTCTACCACCGCTTCGGCCCTACCAAGGCCGACAGCATGACCACGCGCACCAGTGTGTTCGAGGCCCAGCTCGCCGTGCTCAAGCGCGAGGGCTATGCGGTGATCCCGCTGCGCCAGCTGCTCGACTGCCGCACGGGCACGCGCACCACGTTGCCGGCCAAGTCCGTAGTGATTACGGCGGACGACGGGCATAAGTCCGTGTATGAGGACATGCGCCCGCTGATCCTGCGCGACAAGCTGCCCGTGACGTTATTCATTTACCCCTCTGCCATTTCGCATGCCAGCTACGCGATGACCTGGGAACAATTGCATGAGCTGCAACAGACGGGTCTGTTCGATGTCCAATCCCATACCTATTGGCATCCGAACTTCAAGCAGGAGCGCCGCCGGCAGAAGCCGGATGATTATGCGAAGTTTGTAACGATGCAGCTGCAGAAGTCCAAGCAGGTGCTGGAAGCGCGCATGCAGAAGCCCATCGACGTGCTGGCCTGGCCGTTTGGCATCTACGACGAGGACTTGGAGCGCGAGTCGGCCAAGGCGGGCTATGTGGCGGCGTTCACGATCGACGCAAAGCCCTCGCGGCCGGGCGACCCGATGCAGGCGATTCCGCGCTACCTGATGGTGGACGAGATGGGCGAAAAGACATTCATGCACATGTTGCAACGTGCAAGCGAGGATAAGTAATGAAGTGGTGGCAGTTTGTGTTCGTGGGCGCGTTGATGGTGCGGGTAGAGGCATCGGTGATCAAGGGTACGGTAACGGACGCGGCGACGCACAAGCCGATTACCGGCGCCATCATCACGACGGCCAAGGGTCAGTTCAAGGCTGGCGTCGACGGTAGCTTTCAGCTCGATTCGACGCCCGGCGTATTCGGCGTGCGGGCGCAGGGCTATCTGCGCGGCAACTACAGCATCCTGCCCACTACGCCGGCTGCCATCTCAGTGGCGCTGACCGCCTTTCGCCCCAAGGGGCTGTACCTATCTTTTTACGGCATAGGCAGCAGCGTGATCCGCGGCCGGGCGCTGGATCTGATCGACAAGACGGAACTCAATACCCTGGTGGTCGACGTAAAGGGCGACCGTGGCATGATCCCATGGAAGAGCGCCATCCCCGACGCCCATGGCACCGGCCCGCAGAAGATCATCACCGTGCGCGACATGCCGGCCCTGATGGCCGACCTGCACAAGCGCGGCATCTACCTGATCGCGCGCATCGTCAGCTTCAAGGACGATCCGCTGGCCAATGCGCACCACGAGTGGGCGGTGAAGGACGCGGCTGGCCATATCTGGCACGACCGCGAGGGCCTGGCCTGGATCGACCCCTCGCAGCGCGCAGCCTGGGGCTACAACCTGGATATCGCGGAAGAGGCGGCCAAGATGGGCTTCGACGAAATCCAGTTTGACTACGTGCGCTTCCCCGATACCAAGGGCCTGCGATTCTCGCAGCCGAGCACGGAAGAAATGCGCGTGGAGGCTATCACGGGCTTCTTGCAGGCGGCACGTCAGCGCCTGTCGCACTACAACGTGTTCGTCGATGCGGACATCTTCGGCTATGTGGCGTGGAACGAGAACGACACCTTCATCGGCCAGGAAATCCAGCACGCGGTCGATACGCTCGACTACGTGTCGCCCATGCTCTATCCGTCTGGCTTTACCTGGGGCATCCCAGGCGCACGCGACCCGGTGGCTGCCTCGGGCACCGTGGTGCAGCGCTCGCTCGAGAAGGCTGAACAGCGCACCAAGACCGACGGTGTGCATTTCCGCCCCTGGCTGCAATCCTTCAAGGACTACGCCTTCGACCGCCGCAAGTT
>JAFAKZ010000390.1 GCA_019234745.1 Burkholderiales bacterium | reverse complement strand
TTCGTCCCAGCGAACAAGTTACCGTTGGCCGCGATCAGCAGCGATGCCACTTGATGGGCGGCCCCGCCATTCATCGATACCCAGTTGCTGCCCGCGCCGCGATAAACGCCGTTGAGCGAGTTAAGCGCATAGACATTCCCCATACTGTCCGGTACCAGCAGGGTATTGCCACCGCTGAACAGATTGCTCGCCACCAGCGTCCAGTTCTTGCTTCCACCCGCCAGCATGTAGATATCGCCGAAGACACCTCCCTCGGCCGCCGTCGCCACATAGAAATTGCCAAGGCTGTCGAAGGTGAAGCCGCTAATCGCTGTGCGGAAGGTGCTGCCGTTGAAGTTCTTCCACGTCGTACCCAGGTCGCTGGTGACGTAGACCGAGTTGGTTGTGCTATTGGGAGCAACCAGGCCCACATAGAGATTGCCCTTCGCATCTGTAGTGAGCCTATTGAACTGCGATCCGTAGGGCCGGAGCTGGGTATCGATTTCCGTCCATATGCGCGCGCCTGGCGTGTACATGAAGAGGCCGACCGAGGTCGTGAAATAAATGTTTCCACTCGGGTCGGCGCAGGCCGCATAGGGTGTGCCGAACTGGGTGTCGCCGGGCAACGGGTTGGCGTCGACCTTGGTCCAGTTCGTTCCATGGTCGGTACTGTAGAACAGCGCATTGCTGCCCACAGCGTACAAGCTAGCCGGCCAGACGGGTGAGGTCGCGGGCGGAGCAAGCACCAGCGCCTTGATTTGGTTCACGCTGTTGCCGAAACCATTTAGCGAGACCGGATAGTTGCCGCTCTCCACCCAGGCGGCACCACCATTGTTGCTGCGGTACACGCCCATGCTGCCGGCGGCGAACAGGTAGCCTTGGCTGTCCTGCACGATCGACGCGAACGGCGGCGCGGTCATGCCCGCGTTGAGGCTGCTCCATGCGACGCCCGGATAAGACGTACTGTATACGCCACCCAAGGTCCCCGCGTACATGATGCCCTTCGGGTCGAGAAAGAAGCTGGTGAAACCCACGAAAGTGCTCGCACCGCCCGCGTTCACTACCGACCAATAGCTGCCGTGACTGCCCGAGCCGTATAGATTGCCTGCGCTAGTCGCCACATACAGGTACTGGTTCGCATCGCTCACCATCGCCGTGACGACTTCGCCCGACGAAACGGGATTCGATTCCAACCAGGTCGTGCCGTTATTGCTTGAGATGAAGAAGCCGGCCGAGGTAGCCGCGTACAGATAGCCGCCCGCATCCACGGAAAGGGCGTAGATGGAGGTCATCGCCGCCCAACCGCCGTTGAGCGTCACCCAGCTCTGTCCACCTGAGCGGCTCTTGTACAAGCCAAGCTTGGTACCGGCGTACAGGTTGCCCATGGCATCGCGAGCCAGTGAATAGGTCGTCACGCTCGGCATGCCATTGTAGAGCGGTGCCCAAGTGCCCGCCCCATTGCTACTCATGTACACGCCGTTGCTGGTGCCAGCGAACACGTTGCCGGTCGCGTCGATCAGCAGCGCATAAACGGTCGACACGGTGGGCGAACCCAGTCCCACGCTGACGGCCGTCCAGCTGCTGCCGCCATTACTCGACTTGAACACGCCGGCTGTACCGCCCGCATAAAGGTTGCCGCTGACGTCGACGGCGATTGCATTGATTGCACCGCTGGTGCCCGTGCTCGCGGCCATCCAGCTGGTGGCACCGCTCGCGTGTTTGTATACGCCAATACCCGTTGCCGCATAGACATTGTCGGCGCTGTCGCTGGCGAAACCGTAGGCGACGGCCCCGGACGGACCGTTCACGGGGCTCCACAAGCCCGTCGACGCCATGGCGGAAGATGCCAATGCCCACAGGCCAAGTCCAAACCCTGCCCTCCCGATGCGTTTGAGTGCTTCGCGCCACAGCCACCCCGCATCAAGAGTAAAGAGTCTAGCCAGCCTGGAATACGCGTTAGTCATAGTAGAAAATACAACGGGTTTGGCAGGGAATGATGTCGCGCACAGCATAAGGGCCGGGCCGACATGCAGCGCGCGTCCAATCAGTATACTTTGCCGACAGCAACAAGCGACATACGCACCAACTCAGTGGAGGCACACGATGTTTTACCCAGGCAAGCCCGGCTGCGACTATGACGAACTACTGCAAGCGATCAGCAAGGTTGCGGACTTTTTCAAATCCACCTACGCCAACGACAATCTCATCGTCTTCGATCGCAACCTCTCGTTTACCGACGACCCGAGGTTCCAGTCGGCGTTTGATAAAGCGGCCGGCAACAACGTCCAGGAACGCAGCCTGATGTGGCGCCTGCATATCGCCGGTTGGGCTGGCAAGCAGGCGCAGCGCTTATCGGGTGATTTCGTGGAATGCGGAGTATTCAACGGCCTGACCTCTTACTTTCTGTGCGAATACCTGCAATTCGGCAAACTGAACAAGACGTTCTGGCTGTACGACAGCTTCAAGGGGCTCGACCCTGAAACGGCGAGCGAAGCCGAACTGACTTCGTGGGACGGCGTTTATACAGCAGTCCCAACGCTGGCAGACGACGTGCGAAAACGCTTCAGCCGATTCAACAACGTTCGGATCGTGCAAGGCTGGTTGCCCGGTACGCTGCAAGAGGCGAGCCCGACGGAAATCGCTTTCCTGCATCTCGATCTCAACTCGGTGCAGGCCGAGATCCAATCGCTGGAGTACTTGTATGACCGCATTACCCCCGGCGGATATATCCTGCTGGACGACTTTGGATGGACGTTCAATGCACCGCAAATGCAGGCGGAGCGCGCATTCTTCAAGCAACGGAAAATCACGGTACTGGAACTGCCGACGGGACAAGGACTGGTGACGAAGCCCTAATTCTTGCCGTTGTCGTCGCAAAGCCATGAACCATACAATCGCGGCAACTCGTCACAACGAAGCAGAGGATATGGATACAACTGCACGCTATCTTTCCTTGTTGAAAAAGAGCCTGACGAATCAGTTGTACATCGAAAGCGAGGCGCGTCTGGCGTATTTCGTGTCGAAGATGCGCGAGCCCGAGCGGCCGTCGCTGGAAAGCATGGTTGGCGACTTCCTCGACATCAAATCGACACCGCAGTTCGCACTGGTACAACACTGCAAGACGATCGGCGCCCAGATGATCGTCGGTGCGCACGGCGTGGAAGATACGGTGATGCGCAATTTCACGTCGCACGCGCATACGATGATTGGCATCCAGCGCATCGAAAACCTGCATTGGTGCCTGGATCAGGTACGGGCCGACTCTATTCCCGGCGATCTGATCGAAACGGGCGTCTGGCGCGGTGGTGCGACCATCTTCATGCGCGGCTTTCTTGCCGCCCACGGGCTTAATGATCGCAGCGTATGGGTAGCCGATTCCTTCGAAGGCCTGCCCAAGACCGGTTTGGCGCAGGATCGAGGCATCGACTTCAGCAAGGAAGTCCACCCTTATCTCGCCGTCGGACTTGAAGAGGTGCAAGCCCTGTTTGCCCGCTACGACCTGCTCGACGAACAGGTGAAATTCCTCAAGGGCTGGTTCAAGGATACCCTGCCCACCGCCCCTATCGAGCGACTTGCCCTATTGCGCCTGGATGGCGACCTTTACACGTCGACCTGGGATGCACTCAAGCATCTCTACCCCAAGCTTTCGCCGGGTGGGTTCGTCATCGTGGACGACTACTTCAGCTTCCCCGTATGCCAGGAGGCCGTGGACGCGTACCGCATGCGGCACCGCATTCAGGAGCCGCTCGTGAGGATTGACGAATATTCCGTGTACTGGCGCAAGACTTAGGGGTACACGGCCCGTTTGCGTGACTTCAAGGCCTATCCCCAAGCTTTCGAGTATGTGCGCAACTTCAGTGGAGGCACCAGATGTTCTACTCAGGCAGGACCGAAGGCGACAAGAACGAATTTCAACGCGCACTTACCAGCCTTTCGAGCTGGTTCAATTTCACCTACGCCAACGACAACCTCATCGTCTTCGACCGCAGC
>JAFAKZ010000308.1 GCA_019234745.1 Burkholderiales bacterium | reverse complement strand
AGCATATTGCCCTTGTCGATGGCGGCGACGGCGGCATCGTCGTATTCGGGCGATAGGGCGGGGGCATCGAAGAAGAAGTCGAAGTCGTGCCGGAAGGCCGTCAGCCCGCCGTAGTATTGCGGCCAGTCGCGCGCGATGATGATGCGCTCGCGTGTGATGGGCTTGTCGCCGGGGTAGGGGGCGATCGACTCCATCTGCTTGACGGCCTTTTCGTTGTGCTCCTTCCGGGCCTGATCAAGCCCATACTCGAAGCTGATACGCTCGTTGTCGCGCACATTGATCGCCTGGCCCATGCCCACATAGGCGTAGAACAGGTCGGGCCGCTGCAGGGCTGCCTTCATGGCGATGATGGTGCCCCAGCTGTGCGCGGCCAGGACGATCTTGTGCTTCTTGTAGCGATCGCGGATTTGCGTGGCGATTTCGATCGCGTCCTGCACATAGCGGTCGATGGTCAGCGTCTTGCCGACGACGGCCGGGTCTGTCTCCAGGAAGCTCTTGCCGGAGGCGCGCTGGTCGTAATTGACGACGGTGAAATACTCCTCGATCGGTCGCTGGTAGGTCCACATCACGGGTGCGAGCGGCGAAGCGGGGCCGCCGTGGATGAACAGGATGACGGGGTTGTCGATATCCTGGCCGCGCGTGTAGACCCACTGCTCCACGCCGCCGATGTTGAGCTTGAAGTTTTCCTGGATGCCCTTGGGATTGACGATCTTGCCCAGTCCGCCGATGACGGCACGCGGATCGGGTGCCTTGGCATTGGTGACGAGGGAAGTACAGGCAAGGACGAACAGCAGCAACAAGGTAGTGAGGGTGGATCGTGTTTGCATGGGAGCCAGTCTTTTCGTTGGCGTTATTCGGGCAATATTCATATAGAATACTAGTTGGTATGCTATTTGACGGAGGCGCGGAAAGCAAGGCCTGTGGCCGATCTCCGCGCCATGGTGTCGTGGGCGCCGCTGTGTAAATTCGCCCGCCTAGTTGGCGGGCGTGTCGTCGCTGAACAAGGAGAGCTGGCCGTCCATGGCATGTTCTTCGTCTGCATAGCGCAGACCCACGCCTAGTAGCCGCACAGGCAGCTTGCGACGCTGCCAGCCTTGTTCCAGCAGATGCATCCACACGCCCATATCCGGGGCAGGGGCGACGCATTCGGCCGTGGTGTGGGTGAAGTCGCTGAAGCGTATTTTCACGAAGGCCTTGTGCGGGTGGGCGGCATCGTCGAGGCGCGCCTGGCGCGCGCGCAGATCCTCGATCAGCGGCTTGAGTTCGGTCTGGCAGGCGGCCAGGTCCATCAAGTCCTGCACATAGGTTGTTTCGACGGAAAGTGAGCGGCGCGGCAAGTCGGTCTGCACGGGGCGGTTGTCGATGCCGCGGCACAGGTCGTACATGCGCTGGCCAAAGCGACCGAAGTGGCGCGTGAGGCGCTCCAAGGGCCAGGTGCGCAGGTCGGCGCAGGTCTGTGCGCCCAGCTCGTTGAGCTTTTGCGCGGTGACCTTGCCCACGCCGTAGATCTTGCCCACGGGCAGCTGTGCGACGAAGGCATCCATCTCCTCCGGCCGTACCACGAATTGGCCATCCGGCTTGTTCCAGTCGCTGGCGATCTTGGCGACGAACTTGTTCTCGGCAATGCCGGCTGAGGCCGTAATGCCGACTTCAGCACGAATGCGGTCGCGGATGGCCGTGGCCATGCGCGTGGCGCTGCCCTGGCAATGCGGAGCGTTGCTGACGTCGAGGTAGGCTTCGTCCAGCGACAGCGGCTCGATCAGCGCAGTGAAGTCGCCGTAGATGCCATGGATTTGCCGCGAGGCGGCACGGTAGGCGTCGAAGCGGGGTGGCAGCAGGATAAGCTGCGGGCAGCGCCGCACGGCCTGGGCCGACGCCATGGCCGAGCGCACGCCGAATTTGCGTGCTTCGTAGTTGCAAGTGGAGATCACGCCGCGCGATTCCGGCCGCCCGCCCACCGCGACGGGCTTGCCGCGCAGGCTGGGGTCGTCTCGCATTTCGACGGATGCGTAGAAGCAATCGCAGTCGACGTGGATGATCTTACGGCCGGACATGAGGAGACCGACCCAGCGCCGACGTTCGAGCGAAGCGAGGTTCCGCTCGTAGCGTGGTTGTCGGCGCTCTAGCGCCATACAACCACGGCATGCCCTTTACGGGTGCGCAGGCGAGGGTAGGGGGAGTGGAATCAATCAGCGAAAGTAGCATTGGTATCTTCCCGCCCGCTTGCGCCCGGCTTTGCCAGGTGGTGAACTCCGGCTTGAGCCTAATGTCTCGTGGGGCTTCCTTACTTGACGCGGGCGAATAAATTGCGAATAACAAACGATACCGTCCATTGTGACGGGACATAAGGGGGTCACAAAATGTTCATGCTCATACAGCTGATCATAATCATCGCGGTCTTTGCGGGCGTTTGGAAAGTATTTGAGAAGGCTGGCCGCAAAGGCTGGGAAGGCATCATCCCGATCTACAACATGTACGTCCTGCTGTTGATCATCGGGAAGCCTGTCTGGTGGATTATCCTGATGTTCATCCCGCTGGTGAATCTGGTGATCTTCATTATCGTGAATATTGAACTCGCCAAGCGCTTCGGCAAGGATGCCCTCTATGGCCTGGGCTTGACCTTCCTTGGCTTCATTTTCTTCCCCATCCTCGGATTCAGCGACGCGCAGTTCCAGGGTGGTGCAGGCGGAGCCTCCTAAAGGCCACTTTGGCTCGTGCTATGTGGTGTGGAGCGGGTACTGCGCCTGTTCCGCACCATCTTGATTGGCCTTTCGAACAGGCGCACGACATCGCATTGCTGAAGAAGGAGGGGCACCATGGAAAGCGAAGGCGCGGCCGAGCTTACGCAAGACTCGAAGAACATGGCGCTGCTGCTATGGGTTGGCGCAATTTTCTTTGGCTTTATCCCGCCCCTTATCCTATTTCTGGTCAAGAAGGACGATGCCTACGTCTATGACCAGTCCAAGGAAGCGTTGAACTGGTCAATTACCGCGATGATTGGTTATTTTGCGGGCGCTATTCTGGCCGTCATCCTGATAGGCTTCTTCGTGATGGCGGCCGTGGGCATTTGCCATCTCATATTCTGCATCCTGGGTGCCGTGGCAACATCGGAAGGCAAGCCGTTCCGGGTACCGTTCGCGCTTCGCCTCATCAAGTAACGAGCAGCCACTGAGGCCTAGGCGGATCAGGCGCCCTGCCGGCTCCGCACCATCTTGATCAGCCTCTCGAACAGCCCCACGTCCTGCTCGTTCTTGAGTAGGGCGCCGGCCATGGGCGGGAGGCTTTCCGTGATGCGCAGGGCTGTGGGTTCGATGCCCTCGGCCAGCAGCAGCTTCAACCAGTCAACCAGTTCCGAGGTCGACGGCTTCTTCTTGATTCCCGGCAGCTCACGCACGGCGTAGAACAGCTCGAGCGCCTCGCGCAGCAAATCTTCGCGCAGGTTCGGGTAGTGCACGTTCACGATCTGCGTCATCGTGTCGCGATCCGGGAAGCGGATGTAGTGGAAGAAGCAGCGGCGCAGGAAGGCGTCGGGCAGCTCCTTCTCGTTATTGCTGGTGATGACGATGATGGGGCGGTGCTGGGCCGTGACCGTCTGGCGCGTCTCATACACGTCGAAGGCCATGCGATCCAGTTCGCGCAGCAGGTCGTTGGGGAATTCGATATCGGCCTTGTCGATCTCATCGATCAGCAATACCGCCTGCTGTTCGCTTTCGAATGCCTCCCATAGCTTGCCGCGCACGATGTAGTTGGCGATATCGTGCACGCGCGCGTCA
>JAFAKZ010000253.1 GCA_019234745.1 Burkholderiales bacterium | reverse complement strand
GCCGTCTCGCCCGGGTCGTAATGCTTCTTGTCCGGGAACAGGTCGACACGGTCGCCGTCGCCCGACTCCCACCAGGCCTCTTCACCCTCGCCCGGCACCCAGATTTCGCCATTGGCCATGCTTGTATGGCCCGCGTCGTCCTGCGCGCTGACGCGGATCAGGATATTGCCCTTGCGCTTGGATTCCACCTGACAGGCAAAAATGCCGTGCGCGTCCGTCTTGCCCGCACACACCTGGCCCATGGGCACGTAGCGCGTCTCGTTGCGGTAGCTGTAGAAGCCGCCGACCAGGCGCCGGCGATGGCTGTACGTCTCGCGCACCCAGGCCTCGGCCTTGACGGCGCGGCCGGCCAGCGGCTTGCCGGCCAGATTGACCACGGCCATCTGCAGGGGCAGCTTGCCGCCGTTCTTGCGCGGCGATTCAAAGTGATAGCCCACCTGCAGCGCCGCCGGCCACAGGATGGTCGAGGCGGAGGTCGTACGCACCTCACCGTTCGGGTCGCTGTATTCCACCTCTGCCTGCAGCGTCGTCGGCATGCTGGCAGCCGGCCAGCCGCTCAGGCTAAGCGTGGTGCCGCCGCTCTTGTCGAGCACGGCATCCTGCGGCGCCAGCGTGCGCCCTTCGTCGCCCGACTCGTCCATGCCCTCGTCTTCGCCATCTGTCGTGCCGCCCTCGCGCACGATGGGCGCCACGTCGCCGTTCGAAAAGGTATAGCTGTCGAAGCCATCGACCTCACGCCGCCCACCTGGCGTGAGCAGCGCCCGCAGCCTGACGGGCGCCCCCGCCGCCGGCCCGCCTGCCAGGTACTGCACCTGCGCCACGGCGTCGACCTTGCTCGCCGCCACCGGGTCGACGGGCAGTTTCAGCATGCCGCGCATCAGGGGCACGCGGAACTCGGCCACGGCAAAGCTGCCCGCGTCGCCCACCTGGTTCATATCCTTGCCGTGCTTGCGCTCGATGGCGATCTCATACTGCCCCAGCTTGGCATCCGTCGGTACCTTCCAACTTGCCTCAGCCACGCCACCCTTCCAGACCAGTGGCATGACCACACTCTCGTCCGAGCCAAGATGGCGCAGGCGTAGCTGCGTGCCCAGTTGTGCGTCGGTGCTACTGCCGAAGCCGGCGGCCGTCGTTTCGCGCGCCACCAGCTTCATCGACACCGTCTCGCCGGCCCGGTACAGGCCGCGGTCCAGAATGGCGTGGTAGATATTCCGGTCGCGCCGCTCCGTCTCGGTCGACACGCCGAAACGCCAGGGCTCGATGCCCTCGCGCCACTCGGACGACACGAAGCTCACATCGTCTGCCAGACGCGCAAACACGAAGTTCGGGCAGTCGTAGCGCTCGCGCGGCAAGGCCTTCGGGTACTGCCAAACACCCTTGTTGTCCGTCTTGCCGGTGGCGAGCTGCTTGCCCTTGCAGTCGTAGATGGACACGGTCGCTGCATTCACCAGCCAGCCCTTGTCCAGCGTCGTCACCCACACCAGCGCGTCGTCGACGCCACGGCGGAAGTGCACGGACAGGTTCGTCGTCAGCCCGCCGGAACGCACGAACATCGGTGCTGCCGGTTCGTACAGGCGGCCGCCCAGGCGCGCGCTTTCCACCTCCACCACGGTAAGGCCGGACTTGGCCAGCGGCATGCCGATGACTTCTGCCTCGCGGTCGTCGGCCGCAGTGGGCAGGCGCAATAGCTGTGCGCGCGGCTCGGCCTTGAGTAGCGCATTGTTGTCCCAAGCACCTGACTTAAGCAGCTTCTGGTACCAGGCGATGATGTCGGCGTCCGCCGTCAGCGTGATCTGCCGATAGGGCAAGGTATAGGCCGGCGCAGCTTTCTGATCCTGGCCAACGGCGCTCTTCGCCATATCGATCAGCTTGCTCACCGTGCCTTGCTGCGCCTTATCGGCCTTCATCAGCTCGCCTACGTTGCGCACGGTGACGGGTAGTACACCCACTTCGCGCTCCACAATGCCGAAGTTGGCGGCGAATTTGGCGAGCGGCGGGAAGCTGTCCACCGCCACATTAAGGGGGAACTGGTTGGCGTTCGCCAGCGGTCGGCCGTAGGCGTCCTTCAGCCCGGCCGGCAGCGTCACGCGCAGGGTCGTGTGCTCGGCAAAGGGCGGCTTGAAGCGTACGGCCGTCACCAGCTGCGTGGAGATGCGCTTGCCGCTGGCGTCCGTCTCGTCCAGCAGCTCGCTCTGCACGGGCTCGCCCGCCCAGCGCTGCTTGCCGTCCGCGCTGACAAGCGTAATGCCGCGTGCCGCGTCCATGCGTATCGGCTCGGACAGGTTAAGCGAGATGGGCAGGATGGGAACGCAGCCTGCCTTGCTGTTCGTATGCTCGCAGCTGATGGTGGCCGTGAACTTGTCGCGCACGTGGAATTCCTGCCGCATGGGCTCACGCGTCGCCGCGCCGTTCGGTGCCGCCAGACCCGCATCGAACACCATGGCGCCGTTGGCGCCGGCCGGCAGCGGGCGTTGGCAGCGCAGGGCGAAGGAGAAGCTCGGCCAGCGATGTTTGTCCTTGCCGTACAGGCCGGCCAGCAGGATGTCGCGCTGGTCCTTTGGCAATACGACGACGGGAATGCGCTCGGCAATGCCGCTCACCTCGCAGCGTGTCTTGGCCGCGACGGAAGCCGGGTCTGGCGCGGCCGTGAAGGTGGCGAGGAAGGTCTGGTCTTCGCCCACTTCGCCGCCCTGCGGCCAGAATTCGCCGATCTCCGGTCCGCCCGTGGTGAATACATACTGTTCTGGCACCAGTGCCGAGCCGTCGAGCGCATGCAGACCGTGCGTGAGCGAGAAGGTACAGGAGCGCGCGGCCGGCACGTCGGCATCGAAGTCGTACACCCAGTTGCGCTCATCTACCCAGCGCCCCTTACCCGTGAGGTCGCCGCAGTTCACGTCGAATGGGTCGGCCAGGCGCGGGTCGCCGAACTTGACCATGGGCGCCGTGAAGCGTGCCTTGACCTGCCGCACCTGGGCGACAGCCCCCTGGGGCGAGAACGACTCGACCTCGGCCGCCAGGGCGGAAGCGGCGCATAGCAATAGGAGCAGGAAGCGCATGGCGAATACGACCTCAATCAAACTTGCGGCAAGTGATATTTCC
>JAFAKZ010000106.1 GCA_019234745.1 Burkholderiales bacterium | reverse complement strand
TGGCAAGGTGAACTGTGCCAACTGTGCCAGCCGCACCAAGGCGCTGTCCTTGAGTGTCGTCAACAGACGTGGCGTGTCGTGGCTGGACAGCATGTTCCAGGACCGTAGCAAGCCTGGTAGGCCGTAGCCGTTTCGTGCATCGGCAATGGCCCGGTTCATCTGCAGACTGCCGATATCGCCCGCCAGCCAGGCGAGCAGGGCGGTGCGGTACCAATAGTTCATCATGCCATGGAAGCCGCGGCCGCTGTCGAACCAGCTGCCGGCGAAGCCGTTGAGCTCGCCAAGCAGCACAGCGTCGGGAAAGCGTTGCCCGACGCAGGCCGCCATCTCCTCCGCCACCTCGATGCCTACGTCCTGTGCAACGTCGAAGCGCCAGTGATCGACGCCACGTTCCAGCCAGTACTGCACGAGGCTGTCGCGGTCACGGTACAGACGGTCGCGTACGGCGGGGTTGGACAGATTCAGCTCCGGCATCCAGCTGCCGTCCTGCCAGCAGGCGTAGCCGCCCTCGGGCAGGAAGGTGAACCAGTCGCGATAGTTCGGGTTGCCCGCCTTGGCCGCTTCGAACCAGGGATGGCGGTCGGAGACGTGGTTCAGCACGGCATCCAGTGTCAGGCTCATGCCGCGCTGGTGCAAGGCCTCACTCAGGCGCTCCAGGGCCGCTTCGCCGCCGAACGTCGGGTCGATCTGGAAGAAGTCGAGTGCGTCGTACTTGTGGTTGGACGGCGCCGTAAACACCGGAGTCAGGTAGACGCCCGTCACGCCCAGGTCCTGGAGATAGTCCACGCGCTCGGCGATGCCGTCGAGGTCGCCGCCGAAAAATTGCTGCGCCCAGGGTTGCGCCATCGTGCTGTCGTCCCAGCCGCGTTTGGCAGCATTCGGCACGTTGTAGGCGGGTTGCGCGAGCTTCTCGACCGAACTCAGACCCTTGCCGATGGCGAAACGCTCGGGAAAGATTTGGTAGATGACCTGGCTGGCCGCTTTGCGGGTGAGTGCGTCGAGGGGTTCCTGCGCCATCGTATGTTGTCTGTATTCTCTTGGTTGCTATCAGCTAATGCGGGCTGTTGGCTGGCTCGAGTAGAATGGCACGATTCAATGCATCTTGGAACTGACAATCATGCCGTCTTTCGACATCGTCTCCGAAGTCAACGAAGTAGAAGTCAAAAATGCCGTCGAGCAAGCCAACAAGGAAGTCAGCACGCGCTTCGATTTCAAGGGTTCGGACGCCCGCGTCGAGCAGGCCGAGAAGGTGCTGACAGTATTCGCCGACGACGACTTCAAGCTGAGTCAGGTAAAGGAAATCCTGACCGCCAAGCTGGCCAAGCGCGGCGTGGACGTGCGCTGCCTGGACGAAGGTGATGTTGCCAAGATAAGCGGCAACAAGGTCAAGCAGGTGATCACCGTCAAGGTCGGCGTCGAAGGCGAGCTGGCCAAGAAGATCGTACGCGTGATCAAGGATTCGAAGCTGAAGGTACAGGCCAGCATCCAGGGCGACGCCGTGCGCGTGAGTGGTGCCAAGCGCGATATCCTGCAGGACACGATCGCGCTGGTCCGCAAGTCGATTACGGACTTTCCACTGCAGTACCAGAATTTCCGGGATTGAGGTAAGTCTTGGCGCGTGGCGCTCCCATTCGAATGGGAGCGCACGCCACCGGCAGAGCTATCGTACACGCTGGACGGGAATATAAGCGCCCGGTGTACCCGGCGGCTTGGTCAGCGTGCGTGCGATGGCAGCTTCCACCAGATCAGGCTGCAGTTTTTCGAGGCAGTCGAAATGCTTGAGCGGGCAGGTGCGCTCGAAGCAGGGGCTGCATTCCAGGTCCAGCGTCGCGACCTCGGCCCGTTCCGACAGGGGCGGGGTGAACTCGGGGCTGGACGATCCGTACAGCGCCACCAAGGGGCGTTCCAGCGCTGCCGCGACGTGCATCAGGCCGGAATCGTTGGTGATGACGAAATCGGCCAGCGAGAGCAGATCGATAGCCTGTGACAGCGTTGTACGGCCAGCCAGGTCGACGACGCCGCCGCCGGCCAGGCGTGCAATCTCACCCGTTTCCGATTGGTCCTTGTTCGAACCAAACAGCCAGACATCGTAACCTTGCGACAGCAGCCGCTTGGCCAACTCAGCGAAATGGCGGGCCGGCCAGCGCTTGGCCGGGCCGTATTCGGCGCCGGGGCAGAAGGCAGCGACGGGCTTGTCGTGCACCAGCCCCAGCTGCTGCAGGGCAGTCGCTCGCGACTTGGGGTCGATGCTCAGATGAGGTGCCGGTACGGGGCGCGGCAGGCGCTTGCCGGCAGGCTCGGCCAGGACGGCGAAGCGTTCCACCATCTGCGGCAGCGCCTTGGTGTCGAGCGTACGCGCGTCGTTCAGGAGGCCGTAGCGCGATTCGCCGACGAAGCCTGTGCGCTTTGGCACGCGGGCGAACCATGGTACCAGGGCCGACTTGTAGGAATTCGGCAGGACGATGACCTGGTCGTACTGGCCCTTGAGTGATCGGCCCAGACGCCAACGTTTGCCGATCTTCAACGCACCGTGCCCGAATGGGTTGTGCAGGGTCGCGTCGACTTCCGGCATGCGGTCGAGCAGCGGCAGGGTCCAGTCCGGTGCCATCACGGTAATGTGGGCGTCGGGCCGGTATTCCTTGAGCCGACGGTACAAGGGCTGCGCCATCACGCAGTCGCCAACCCAGGCGGGCGCGATAATAAGGATGCGATCCGTCATGGTCTGGCCGCTACCGGTACGCGGAGCAGCT
>JAFAKZ010000094.1 GCA_019234745.1 Burkholderiales bacterium | reverse complement strand
CTTGCGGCCGTTGGCGAAGGGCAGGCCCTTGAGCCAGGCGCGGCTCACCCGGCCGATATGGCAGGGCTTGGCGCCGAGGTCGGCGAGGGACTGGTGGAATTCGTGGATATGCATGGTAACGATTTACGCGGGTGGTAGACCGAGACGTTGGCGCTCCGCCCGGGAAACCCGGGCGTTAAAAGACTGGAGAATATCTACGATTCCTCGCTGATAAATTCCACTCCCCCCGCCCTCGCCGCCGCGAGCACCCGCAAGGGGTAGGCCGTGGCTCTAAGGTGCTATAGCGCCAAGAACACACGAACGGAGCCTCGCTGGCGCTCGTACATGGAACTTATAAATGGTCGTGAGGGCGGCATGATAACAATGTTCCACGTGGAGCACTGCGCGCGCCGCCCGGCGGGGTTATTGCAATCCCAGCGCCTGCACGATGGCGGGGTACTGCGCGGCACCCAGATAGTTGGCGCGAGCGTGCGCGGCCGCCGCATCCACCATCTCGCCGTAGTGCGGCATCGCCGCCAGCGCCCCGTCGATGGCATCGCGCCACTGGTGCGCCTGCGCCAGCCAACCATTGCGGCCATGCTCGATCGCGCGTGAGTAAGTGTAGGTGGGTGAGGCGATGGTCAGCGTGCCCACCAGGGCCCCCTCGAAATACTTGAGCTCGGACTTGCAGTTGGTGAAGGTATTGAACTGCAGGGGCACGATATTGAACTCCACGGCGCCCTTGAGGCGCTGCAGGTTCACATAGTCCTGGAAGGGGAATTGCCGCACACGCTTGCCAAAGCGCTGCAGGGGCTCGGGTACCTCGATATAGCCCACCAGCACGAGGCCGATGCGCTCGTCCGCCGCCATGGCGTCCGTCAGCGCGCCAACGGCGATGGCCAGGTCGTCCTTATGCGAGGGCGAACCGCTGAAGTAGCCGAAGTGGACCATGCCGTCCTGCGCCAGACGCATGGCCCGCTTGGCCTCGAGCACGCGCTCGGACAGGGCTACCTGCTCGTCATTGACGAAGTTCGGCACGATGCCCGTCGGCACATCGGCGAACTGCTCGATCTGCTGCGCCAGGGCGCCATTGGTGGCAATGGCGCCGTCGCACATCCTGAGGGTCGTGCCGATGCGGCTGGTATAGGCAAACCAGTAGTCCCACACATTGGGGTCGCGCACGTCCTGTGCCAGTGTGTGCAGGACCAGGTGCGCGTAGTTCGTGTCGAACACCAAGTCGTCCACGTCGAACAGCACGCGCTTGCCGCGCTGGCGGAAGGCGCCGATCAGGCGGTTCACATTGTGGTCGTAGCGCGCGCGACAGATCACCAGCAGGTCGGCGCTGTCGGCGATGGTGGGCAGGGCGTGCAGGTCGTCCAGGAAGAAGTAGCTTGCCGACACCTCGCCTGGCTGGGCGTTGAGCACCTGTGCCATATTGTAAATGCGGTAGCGGAAGGTGCTGTTGTCGGCCTTTTCGTAGAAGTAGGCCACGCGCACGCGGCCGCGAACCAGCGCGCGCAGGCGCTCGTCCAGTGGCAGCACCCACGGGTCGCGGTACTTGAGCTCCGGCACCGTCTCCAGCACGGGCAGCATCAGGCGGCTTCCCCCACAAAGCGCAGGACCTCGGCGAAGCTGGTGTGCCAGTCACGCTGCAGGCGATTGCCCTCATAGTTGCGGCGGCGCTCCTCGTCGGCCAGCGCCAGGCGAACACCCTCGGCCAGGGCCTGGCGCATGGCGTCGCGGTCCAGCTCGCTGCACAGGATGTTGGCGCAGTAGGGCGCAAGGTCCTGCTTGAGGCCGAAGCGGTTGCTCACCACCACGGCGCCGCTGGCGGCCAAGTCGAGCGGTGGGTAGCTGGGGTGGGGCGTGTACATCAGGCTCAGGCCCAGGTCGGCCTGGCCGATCAGCGTCGCGTAGTCCTGCCAGCCCAGGTTCTCGAGCACCTTGGGCTGGTAGCCGTCGCCGAACACCACATGCGGAATGTCCTTGCCCACCAACACGATGTCCCAGGTGGCCGGGTCGAGCAAGCCCGTGCGCACGGCGTCGTCGATCAGCTCGATGCCCGTGTAGAACAGATTGCGCAGGTTATTGGGCCGCGCGTAGAACACGAAGCGGCGCTTCTCACCGGCAGCGCGGGCGCGCGGAAAGAACACCTCTGCCGGGAAGGCCGGCTCGAAGCTCATGCCGCGCTCGGCCACATTGGGCAGGCCCGTCTGCTTGAAATGCTCCAGCAGCATGCGCGTGTTCACCACGAAGCGTAGCTTGGGGTTGGACAATACGGCCGTGCAGCGCAGGTGATCGTCGCCATGCGGGTAGAACATGCGCTCGTCTTCCTGCAGCAGGTAGATGATATCGGCGGGCGACACGCTGCCCATCATGGCGGACGTCGTCCACCAGGACGTAGTGAGGAAGAGCTCGCCCGGGAAGACGTCGATTTCCGTGTGCTCGTCGTTGTAGTGCACGAAGGCGAACTCGACTTCGTGCGTAAGCGCGAGCTTGTGCAGCGCCAGCAGCTTGGCCAGGTTGGCCGCCTCCGCCTCATGCACGCGCAACAGGATGCGCAGGCGTGCGCCGCGGCTTTCCACCAGCTTCACAGCCAGGATGATGGCCGTCGCCACACCGCCGTAGAAGGAGCCGCTGCTAATGCTGTCCGTCACCAGTGTGACACGCTCCAGCGCTGCACGGGGCACGGAGAACACGCGGATGGCGTTGCACTGGGTGAAGCGCGTGTCGATCAGGTAGCGGGCCTGCACAGGCCCCTTGGGCAACGCAGGCTGACCTTGTCCATCGACGCCGCCGAGCCGCACGATAATGCGCTGGATAAATGCCTGGGTGCCGTACTTTCGCCAGTAGCGCACGGCCTTTTTGGGCAGGGATAGCAGTTGAATCAACATAGGGCGTGCCGGGAGAGGGACTGGAACAATCGGGGCAGAAGAGCCGGCATTGTAATACTTGCTGGGCCCTGACCACGAGATGGAATTGTTCCACGTGGAACCGCTGTTGCCTGCTCGACGAGCAAGCGACCACTACATCAATATGTCAGCCGCGACACCCCGTCCGCGAAGATCCAGGTGCGCGTGATCTCCACCTCGTCAAAGCGGCTGCGCATACGCTCGGCAAAGGGCGAGAAGGGCGCCGACATCGCTACGATATGGCGCGCCTTTTCGTCGATGGCGTGGTCGCCGCTCGAGCGCAGGATGTAGACGTCCTTGAGCGAGCCATCGCTGTTAATCACCACGCCGATCACCAGGTGGTCGCTACTGTGACCGGTGGGGCGCAGGGGGTTGAGCGCCGCGATACGCGCCACTTTCACGCTCCAGCCATCGCCATAGAAGGCCAGGTCATCCGCCGGCGGCGTATTGCTATTGATCTGCCCGCGTCGGCCACGGTTGGGCGCGGGTTGGTTGTCGGGCGGCAGTTCGTGCAGCTGCTGTAGGGCACGCTGGGCCAGCGAGAGCTGGGGCGGGGACTCGATGGGCACGCGCAGACCCAGCCTGTCTGGCGCACCGGCACCCTTGCCTGCGCCCACGCCATTCCCCACGCCGGGGCCGCTGCCCTGTCCCGTGGTATTGGTCGAGCGGTCCGCCCCCTTGGCTGCACCGGCCTGCTCGGCCGCCACGCGCTGGGCATCGATTCGGCGCAATTCCTCGGCCTTGCGCTGTGCCTCGGCTTGCCGTTCCGCTTCCTGACGGGTGAGTTCCTGTTTGCGCTGTTCCTCCTGTTTTCGCGCAGCTTCCTGGCGCGCCTGTTCGTCCGCCTGGCGCTGGGCTTCCTGCTTACGTTGCGTCTCGGCACGCTGTTGCTCTTCGACCTTGCGCTGCTCGTCCGCTTGGCGTTGGGCCTCGGCCAGCTGCAGGGCCGCCTGCTTGCGCGCGTCCTCCGCCTTTTTCGCCTCATCTGCCTTGCGTTGTTCTTCCGCCGCCCGCTCCAGCTCGGCCTTATGCACCGCTTCGGCGACTGCCTGCGCTTTCGCCTGCTCCGCCGCCGCGATGGCTGCCAGCTTCGCCTTCGCCACTTCCTCGGCCTGTTGCTTGGCCAGCGCTTCCGCTTCTACGCGCGCCTTTTCCGCCGCCTTCTGCGCTTCCGCCTTATGCTTTTCCTCGGCGGCCGCGGCCAGTTCCGCTTCGTGCTTCTGCTGCGCGAGCGCCAGGTCTTCCGGCGACGGTTGCGGGGCCTGCGGCTTCTCCTGCGCAGCTTCGGGCGCTGCCTTGGCAGGCGCCGGTGCGCCGTCCTTGGCGGCCATATCTGCCGTTGCTACGACGGGTCGATC
>JAFAKZ010000054.1 GCA_019234745.1 Burkholderiales bacterium | reverse complement strand
CTATAAGTTGTTGAAACTAAACATGGGGGTGCCAATTCTCGGCAAGTTTGAATAGCGCGCGTACCGCTTTCGGGAAAGGACAATCCCGATTGTGGGACGAGCCGGACAAGATTTGGCAGAGGTTTGCACACCAGTTCATGCGGCAATCACGGCTTCCAGACGCAGACAAGGCCTCTTGCTATAGATGGTGTGGATGATGGGAGTCGAAAATCAAACCACGAAACCCAATCTGGATACCGGGTTGTACGCCCATGCTGCCTAACGCCTGTGTGGCGGTTAGGGTAGCACTTGCGCTGTGTAAAGATAGGTTCAGCCGTCTTCCAACGGCTGTTGCTGCTGGTCGCGATACTCCATCGAGCCAGAACAGCGATTCAGGGTGGGCTACGGAAGCATATGACTCGGAACTTCCGGTCCCTCGTTATATGCGGCGACAGCGGCGCTCAAACTGGAAAATGGCAGGACATCATCGGCGCGACATATTTGATACGTCGCTGTCAGGGGGATGTAAAGCAGTCGCTTGCTTGAGATGTTGTCAAATGCTATTAGAATCGGTCGCCGCAGGACATTCTCCAGCTTTTCTATGCTGATAACCGGTCCGTGAATCTCCATATACCTCTCCTTTCGCTTGCGAAAATTGCCCAGTTCATATGTAAAAATCGATACCATGTTCGGACGGAAGTAAGGTCGTCACACACCCGTCCAGCCAGAAGAGAACCTGCCTCAATGCCCCCCGGTGTACGGAATAAGGGCCGTGCCTGGAGTGCTTGCGCCGCCGGAGCTGTCCTGATTATTGTTGTAACCGCCCATGCCCTTGCTCGTATTGGCAGCCGTAGCTGCACTGGAGGCTGCAGAACCAGCGGCGGAAATTTGGGCGCTGGCGTCCTGGCCTGATATTTCGTTCGCCAGCCCGGCCGTTTGATTGCGCACCGTGCGGCCAAACATCGCGTAGACGCCGATGGCGGAAACCGCAATCAAAGCGACGATGATGATGTATTCCATCATCCCTTGCCCCTGTTGGCGTTGCATTGTCCTGTGTTCCATAGGTTGACCGCTTCCTCAATAAATGTGCGATAAAGCTATCGCAACTAACCCCGCCCGAGCGCCCTCAGCTCCTTGGAAATTTCGCGCATATTCGCCTCGTGTGTTTCGATATCACGATGCAGGCTATCAATCGCCCTTTGATTGGATACACGCGCACTTTCCTCATGAAGCACCTTTTGGCTCGACGCCAGCGCATCGGACTCCTTGCTCAGTTCCTCGTTGAGGATACGTACCCGCAAGTCGTCGCGCTGGGCTTGCACTGCGGGCGGTATTCGCGCTGACTCATGCGTCGAACCTAGACCGGCATGCATGGTGATGCCTGTATCCACAACCGAGGCATGTTGCCGAAACTCAGGCGCGCGATTCTGGATGACCTCGATTCCCTGCCGGTTGACATATCGCCTCGCCTCGATTGATACGGCGCCGGCAAAGATCGACAGGAGAACGCATGTTGCAATGATCAGGAACTTCATAGATTTGATTCGTAGAAGGAGCTTTGCATGCGCACCACGGCTTCGCTCGTGATCGTCATTCGCAGCCCAGGCATATAGCTTAGGCACGGGTCGATTGCAGTGATTGCCCCGTCAATTCCAAACGGATTCTGCATGCTGTTTGAACTGAGAAGCGGAGAATTGATTACCGTCCAGATCACCCGATTCACCAAAGGCACGATAAGGCGATAACAGTACGTTACGTGGACGTGTATAAGGTTTGCGTCCTGAATTGAAAGTTTCGAGTTCGAGCCAGGTGAGCTATCGCGGTAATTCAACGTGTCGTTGGGCAGCTCGTTGCCACTCTTTCCGTCAAGCCTGGGCCGGCCAAAGTCGTTCATTGCGGCCTTGGTCGGGTTTACTACCGTAATATTTGCCAGATTGGCAGCCGGCAGCACTTCAAGCTGTGCTGCGGCCAGTGCCGATGCATAACCCGTGGCCGAGGCGTCGTGCGCGAAGAGCGGGGTCAGGCCCGATGCCAACGCAGTGCGCATTGCGGCTTTATCCCCGTTGTGCAAGGCGCCCGCCCTTGCCGCCATCATGGTGGCGTGATTCAGCACCGCACGCGCCTGAAATATCAGGGCGAATTGAATAATGCCGTATACCAACACCAGCAGCACGGGCAGGATAATCAATATTTCCATCGCGGACTGCCCGCGTTGGCGGGCGCGTGGGCAATCTTTAGCCGTGCGTTCCGACAAGCACGATCTTTGCGGCTCGGATGCAGACGTTGCAAGCTTCACGATTGAATTCCACCTTCGTCCAATGGCAATGTCTGGCCGGCGGCGAAGCCCATGCGCTGCGCCGTTCCGGCTGACAGCTCAAATACCTGGGAAGCTGTGATAGACATGGCAAATCGACCTGGCGACACGCGATGGACAATCTTCGTTATCCGCCCGCGACGGTCGGTGAATACGACGTCAATGGCGTAGCGCATGCCGAACGTGTGCACCGCATTACACGGCTTGATCAGCAGGATCTCGTCGTCCGCCAATCGTGGGCGCCCAAGCAACCCTCGCATGCGCTCAGTCGCGCACTCTGTGCGATGCAGAGTGAACGATCTCACGCCCTCGGTGCCGGGAATATGGACAACCTGATGTTTCATCACATTCCAGACTGAAGGTATTTCATCACGATCGGAAACATCAGCACGAGAAACGTAATGGGGAAAATGAACGCCACCAAGGGGAATATCAATTTCACGGGCGCTTCCATCGCGAGCTTTTCTGCCCGTTGGAACCGCTCCGTTCGCCGTTGCTCTGCCTGGAAGCGGAACGTTGAGCCCAAGCTCGCCCCCATGCGCTCGGCCTGAATAACGGCATTGACGAAGCTGGATACCTGAGGAATGCGGATGCGGTCTTCGAAGCGGCGAAGCGCATCCGCCCGCGTCAAGCCAGCTCGCAGATCGCGAAGCACCAGACTGAATTCGGATTTCAAGGGACCGACCGGCCCCTTGATCACGGCTTGGCTGATGGCGCCAGACATATTGAGCCCGGCCTCGACGCCCATCGTGAGGAAGTCCAGGTACGCCGGCAGCGTCCGCAGGATGGCCTTCTGGCGCTTCTTCAGGACATCCTTCAGCCATATCCGCGGGTAATAGAAGCCCAATGCGGCGGCAGCCATGGCCCACGTGAAGGAGAAGGCGTCGATCATCGAAAGCGTTGCCCAGCATATCAGCAAGAACAAGGTAGAACTGATCAAGGACAGGGCGGCAAACTGCCTGGGACTCAGGAGAAACAAAAGGCCGGAAACCTTGAGTTGCTCCAATTGGCCATTGACCCATGATGAGGGAATCCTGCTGCAGATGTAGTA
This sequence comes from Burkholderiales bacterium, assembly GCA_019234745.1. Taxonomy (GTDB): domain Bacteria; phylum Pseudomonadota; class Gammaproteobacteria; order Burkholderiales; family Chitinimonadaceae; genus JAFAKZ01. Next base: position 9,963 of record JAFAKZ010000054.1, on the reverse strand, counting down.
GTCGGCAAATCGCACCAGGGGCCACAGCATCCGCAGCACAGGCGGTAGAGGATCCAGAAAGTCGCGATTCTCGAGCGGCACGGCTGCACGCAACTGCCTGATCGTGTACGCCACCACGAACGCAACCACGCCAAAACAAATACCAATGATCGATGCGATAATTTCTAAGCGCATTACGTAACTCACACGTCGATATTTGTGATTTTTCGAATGAAGAAATAGCCGATAGCCGTTGCGACCGTAATTACCAGCAGCGTTAGCCAGCCGTACCAGGCATTGAATAAAGGCGCCATCGCCTCCGGCTCCATGGTGCGCAAGATGGCGACCAGAAACCAGGGCAACGCAGCCATGACCAAGCCCTGCATCTTGCCTTGCGCCGTCAGGCTGCGAATCTTGCCCTCCATCTGCAGCTTGGTGCGAATGGTGCGGCCGATGGAATCAAGGGTCTCCGCCAGATTCGCGCCAACCTCGCGTGCGAGCGCCATGCCCGATGTAATGAGCACGACATCCTCCAGCGGCACGCGTTTTTCAAGGTTACGCAAAGCCGTCGTGAAGTCGACGCCCATGCGCAATTCGCGCAGGAGTAGGCCAAACTCCTGCGACACTGGCGGTATGCCTTCCTGCGCGACGCTCTCCAACGCTAGCGGCAGGCTTGCGCCCGCCTTCAGTGCCCCGACTATCATCAGCAAGGCGTCGGGCAATTGCTGCTCGAACAGGCTCAACCGACGTTTGGCCATATAGTTCACGGTAAAGCGCGGTGCGACTAGCGCTGCAACGATCATCGCCGCGATGGCGACGACATTCGACGTGATGACCCAGGCGGCAAGAGGCAGGACCAGGATGCACAGGATGCTGATGACGATGATCTTCCTGGCATCGGTGAAAATGAACATGCGTTCCAGTGCCTGGGCGGCATTGACCGCCTGCTCGGACTGGGTGCGCGTAAACCAGCGCGTGCCAAAGTGGAGCACGCACCAGATGAGCAGCAATCCGGCAAGGAAAATGCATGCTACAAGTATTGGCAAGCTCATCAGTGCGCCCTTCCAAACTCGCCTTCCGCGCCGTCACGGGAAAAAATGCTCATGTCTACGGAAATGCCGCGGCGAACGAGATCCTGGTACAGGTCCGGCACATGGCCGGTCGCGACGACACGGCCGCGTATCTTGCCGTCCGGGCCAAAGCCGCTTTGCTGGAACAGGAAGATATCCTGCAGCTGGATGATGCCGTTTTCCATCCCGGTCACTTCCGTCACGTAGGTGACGCGCCGCGTGCCACAGGAGAAGCGGGTCTGCTGGACGATCAGGTTTACCGCCGAACACACCTGCTCGCGAATCGCCTGGATAGGGATGTCGAGACCACTCATCAGCGTCATCACTTCCAGCCTGGATAGGCAGTCGCGCGGACTGTTGGCGTGCGCTGTGGTCAGGGAGCCGTCGTGGCCCGTGTTCATGGCTTGCAGCATGTCGAGCGCTTCGCCGCCACGGCATTCGCCGACCACGATGCGATCCGGGCGCATCCGCAGGCAGTTCTTCACCAGGTCGCGAATGGTGACCGCGCCTTTACCCTCGATGTTCGCCGGCCTGGCTTCGAGCGCTACGAGGTTGGGCTGGGAAAGTTGCAGTTCCGCAGCGTCTTCCACGGTAACGATACGTTCGTCGTCGGGGATGAAGTTGGACAGGACGTTCAGCAAGGTCGTCTTTCCCGAACCCGTACCGCCCGAGATGACGACATTGGCACGCAGTTCGACCGCCACGCGTAGGAAATCGATGATTTCCTTGCTTACGGAACCGAACCGTATCAGGTCTTCGTGGGTGAGCTTGCTCTTGGCAAACTTACGGATGGTGATGCTTGGCCCCTTGATGGCCAGGGGCGGGATCACTGCGTTGACACGCGAGCCGTCTTTCAGTCGCGCATCGACCATTGGGGATGCTTCGTCGATCCGGCGGCCCAGTGGGGCGACAATACGTTCGATCGCAGCGATGACGGACGCATCGTTGGAGAACGAGATATGCGTCTTTTCCAGTTTTCCGTCGCGTTCGGCAAATATCTCGTCGTAGCTGTTGACCATGATTTCACTGACCGAATCGTCGGCGAGCAAATCCTCCAGCGGTCCCAGGCCAACCACCTCGTTGAGGACGATATCGCGCAGCTCCGTGTGATATTGCCGCATGGATTGAAAGGTCGCGTCGGTGGCGAGGATGTCGTCGATCAACGCGCTGACAGTGGAGCGCAATTCCTCGTCGCCCATGCGCGACACGTTCACGCGCCGAAGATCCATCGCTGCGATCAACCGCTTATGTAGCTCCATTCGCGCGGCCGCCCCCTGTTCCGTCTCCACGGGGCTTACGACCTTCTGTACCGCTTCGGCGACCTTTTCTTTCTTGATCACAACATTTTCGCCAACCGGGTGGCGATGCAGGGCGATGCCGCCTTCTGGTTCCAGGTTCGGCATTCCGCCCTGTGGGCCACCGCCAAACTCCAGCGACAGCTCCGATGTGGAGCGCAGACGTGGCACACCGTCGCTCTCCAGATGGATGCGGTACTCGCCGATTTCGATACGGTCGTCACGACCGACGGGGCCGTATTCGTTGATGGGCTGGCCGTTGACCTTGAGTGGCGTAAACCCGCCGCCATCGCTGACATAGACGCCATTTTCGGTGCGCTCGACCAGTACCTGGCGCCTGCCTATGCGCCATCCCTTGAGCGGCACGATGCTTTCCGCATCCTTGCCGACGAAGAAGGAGAGATTGCTGCTTTGCGCATCGCCGACCAACTCGTCGTCTTGGTATACCAGTACGCGGATCATGTCATTGCCCCCTCATCGGCGGGAAGTCATCGTTCCCTTCGGTGGTTGGCGGGGCCGTGGGAGCGGTCTTGGCCAAGGGCTCCAGCGTCGATTTTTCGTTCAATGCCTGACTACGGTCCGCGGTGTCATCAATCACGTCGGCGCCATGCGCCTTCAGCTGCTGCACAAGACCCTGTCCGGGTGTGACGATCTCCGGCTCGAGCAGCACGACAAGATCGGTCTTGTTGTGGATAAAGTCGTCGGAGCGGAACAGGCGACCGAGGATCGGCAGGTTGCCCAGACCAGGCACCGAGGAAATGCTGTTGGACAACTGGTCGTTGAGCAAACCAGCCAAGGCCACGACCTCGCCCGGTTTGATGCTGATCTCTGCCGCTGTCTTGCGGGTAAGGAAGCCAGGTATGCCGCCGACCGACACGGAGTTGTCGATTTGTGACACTTCGGTGGAAATCTTTGCCGAAATGATGTTGTCCTGGGAAACCTGGGGCTCGATGCTGAACAACACGCCATAGGGCTTGAATATGACCGAAGTACTTCCGAACGCCCCGGCCATGGGGATCGGCACTTCGCCACCCACGTTCATGTCTGCCTTGCCGCCGCTACGGGCAACCAGTTCCGGCGTGGCGAGCACTCGAGTATCGCCGGTATCGGAACCCAGTTTGAGCGCCGAATTCAGGTACGAGGCCAAGCCGAGGAAATAGCCCCCGGTCGACGACCCCAAGGACGTGAACGGGGGAGGCGACGTCGATACCAGCGACGGCCCCGTGCTCGACGTAACCGGCTGCGAGACGGCCGCGTACGGTCCGGTGGCGCGGTAGACCCCCGTCGTGCCGAATACGGGACCATTTGCGCTCTGCGCCCACTGGATGCCGAGCTGCTCGAGATACGAGCGCTTGACCTCGACGAAGGACAACTTGAATAGCACCGAGCGTGTAGTTGCCGAACCCTGATCTTCAAGCACATTGTTGATCACGCCGGGCAGGTTGTTGACCGCCTGGCCGATGCGCTTGAGCTCCTCGGCATGCGCATAGCCGCTCAGCACGACGTCGCTGCCGGCGATGTCGGCCTTGACGCGCGGATAGGCAGCCATCAGCCGGGCCGCCTTGACCCTGAGTTCTTCAAGGTCATATGGGACTACGTGAACCTTGAACGACCGCACCGTGTCGTCCGTCCAGATCATCAGGTTCGTCGTGCCGACACCCTCGGCGATCACCAGGAGGTTCGCATCGACGACCGTGGTGCTCAGCAGGCCACCGTTGCCGACCGCTACCCGGCGGATCTGCCCTTTGACGGGGAGGCGTTGGATTTGCCCGACGGCCACCGTGAGACTTTCCACGGGCAGGTAACTGGGCGGCTGGGTCATTCGCGATTTGCGATGCTGCTTGCCGCTGCCTTGCGGATTGTCCACGAAGGACGCAATGCTTGGTGTCGCGCCGCCGGTACCGGACGACGCACGCGTGGCAGTAGTCTTGGCGGCTGCTGCGCCCTGCTCCATTTGCATGGGCGTGGTCGCTGCGTCCGGACTATGCGACGGGTCTGCGGCGCCGGTCGTATCGTCGGCAATAGCGCTCGACAACATCACGATAGCCGCAATCGGGCCGGCGAGAAGCGTGCGGTGATTCACTTGATTGCTCATTATCATCATTGATCTATTCATTGCCCGCAGCCAGCGGGGCATTCTTGGTATTTAGGCGTCGAGTCAACGCGCCTTACTAGTTTCGCTTGCCGTAATCCCGACAGAAATACAGGCGTGATCCGTTCACATCCTGTTCGGGGTGTCGTACCGGTGGAATTAATTTCCCGTAGCAGGCGCCGCTGCAGCAGCCGACCCCGTTGCCGAGGCACGGTCCCAGATTGCCCGGTTCAGTTGCGCATCCGTCAGCGTCGGCGCATTTGCAGGCGGCTGGGCGGATGACGGAGGTGCAGCAGCTGGGCCAGGCCGCATGCCGACCGGGAAGCCGGGCGGCGGAATCTCGACCTTGTCCCGCTTTAGCTCACCCTTGCCGCCGATGATGTACTCGACACTACGAAGCCGGGTGCCGGCTGCCTGTGCCATGACGTCACTACCGGTCAACGGCTTGACATTAACGGGCTCCTGATCCTTCTTGCCCCGCAGTGCGATCCGGTAGGTTCCCAACCTCTGGCCGACGAGCAACTTTTCCGCCTCGGCGGGTGAAACCAGCAAGGTGACGGTGTCGTATTCCTTTACCTCACCGTCACGCCCACCGATCGAGCCCGGCTGGACCATCTTGTCGACGTTCGGCGCGCGGCGGCCAAGGACGTCCTCAAACTCGTGCCCGGTCGCAATCAGCAGCATATCCTGCATAAACAGCGATGCCTGGGGCTGCCCGGACTTGTCGCCCGAGCCACCTCCGGAACCGCCGGCTACCGCCTTGTCGGTGGCGGACAGCAGGAAGATGTCGACGTGATCCCCAGGGTGGACGGTATGGGAGATGGAATTGAGGTTGTCTATCTCAACGGTGAGGGCGCGCTTGCCGTCAGGGATGATATTGGCGACATTCTTCACTTCCGGAACGATCAGGTCCGAAATACGGACCGGCCGGCCATGCAATACCGGTTGTGCGAGCTTTTGACCTTCATAGGTATCGAAGTCCGCCGCTAGCAGGGTATCCGGATAGACAAGGTCGTCCTCAATGGGACGCGACACGAATTTTTCCTTTGTCAGTACCGCGCCCACATTCGAATCCTCGATGGGCACGACGACGGCCACGTCCGGACGGTGATGGCCTCGCGCGGCATTGGCCGCCTGCTGCTGCAGGGCACGCTCGCGCTGTTGCAAATAGGCGTAGGCGAACCACGCTACCAGTAGCGCCAGCGCCAGTGACACGGCCAGGATGATCCACGGTCCGTTGAACCGGGAAGAAAGTCTAAGCTTCGACATCGTAAACCTTGTTGCTCTATTTAAAGTATTTGCCTTCGGACGTACCTTGCTCGCGCTCTCATTACTCAGGAAGAGAAATGGCGAACGAGAAAGATGCGTAATACGACTTTATCGTCGTCACCAGTGCCTGATTGGCCGTCTGGCCGGCGATGCCGGCAGGGAGTCCGGCGGGCAAGGGCACGAAGAACCACGCAGCCAGGGCGCAGACCGTCGCCAGATACTCGATGGCTGCCGCGCCGTTCTGTCTGGCATATCGACTGGGGAATGTACGCATCACAAGGTATCCGAAAGATTGAGAATGGCTTGGGTCGGGCTGCCAGACATCGCAACGACCTCCACCTGGCGGTGCCCCTGGCGCGCGGTAAGGATGCGTGCCGTGCTGCTCACGCCTTTCCTGGCCACGGTGTGGCCAGTGATGGACTCCCAGTGTTGCTCGTCCAGCGCATGCGCAAAGGCGTTCATCAGGTCTTCGCTGCCCAGGCTTGAGCGCAAGGTCAGCGTGTAGCCGATCCTGCCGCTGTCGTTGGTGACCACCGATGAGGTGATGCCGACGCCTTCGGGCAAGCGCAGCGGCAATCCGGAAGGCGCCACACGAGGGGCGCCTTTGCGTGACACCGAGTAGTAACCGTCGCCCTTGCCTGCTTCGAGCTCCAGCGTGGCGAGGCAATCCTGGGTCAGCGCCGCGGCCACGATCCATTGCCCCAGGCGATTCACCGTGACCCTGTCGTTCTCGCTGCGCCACTGGTTGACCGTGGCCTCGATCTGTTCCGCGGCGGAGCGATGCCCATGCACGGCCACGATGGACACTGGATGATCGTTGACCAGTATGTTGTCGCCAACCAGCGTGGCCGACAGCTCGCGCGGTTCGGACGGGCACGCGGCCGAGGCGGCTTGGCATGCAAGAGCGAACGTTCCGCAGATACCGATAAGGAAGAGGGGGCGCAGCATATCGAGACCGTCTAGTGATTGATGAGCCGGTCGGACGGCGTCACGTCCGGCGCCACTTTGCCGACGTCGAGCCCGCTCATGGCAACGGGATCCCAAACCATCATCGGCCCCTGCACAGTTGCCTGCAGTGTCGTGCCCAGTAAGTTCGCCGTCGGCACGGAAGTCCGAACCATGCGCTTCGTCGCGTCGACGCCGTTTGCGCCCCAGGTATTGCTCAGAATGGCCCCCGGCGCGGTGACATTGATGCCTTTCCACGCACCGCCGCCTGGGTCTCCGGTCGGCCACAGGCGCGCGTATTCCGTCGTCGCGGCAATCTTGCTGAACGATACGTTGACCGTGGCGAGGGTGTTCGACGGCAGAGGGGGGACCACGGAGCCGAACAGCGACGATAGCCCGGGCACGTTGTCAATGACCGAACTGATGCCCGACAGCACGGTGCCGCTGAAATCGCCGCCGGGGGCAGCCATGCTGGCGGCGTTCGTCACATTGGCGTAGGTGTCGAGATATGCGGTATGCGCGTCATCGTTCCAGAGTGGATCGGTGCCGTTCACGAAAGAGGTGGCTGTGCCATCGGTATTGCTGATTACCGGCTTGCCGGAATGGGAATTGATGATCCGCACGGCCATCTCATTCTGAATGGCCACGTCGGTTTTCGCGTTGGGGTTGTTGATGCCGTCGAAAGTCGACCCGGGCGACCCTGCATCGTTGTACCAGACGGTGCGCTCCCACGTCGCGTAGCGCGCACCCATATAGGCAGTGTGCTGCACGTCTGCAAACTTGCCGATGGCCGAAATGGCAAGGAACAGCGGCACAAGGAAGAACATTCCGGCCACGATCAGTTCCGTCATTGCCTGGCCGCGCTGGCCTTTGAGCACCCTATATTTCATATCACATACCCTAGGGGCCAACCTGGCCGCCTACCGCAAGCGCCTTTGTCGCGAAGGACGGATCCGTCAGGCGCGCTTGCCAGTAGGGACTGAATAGGTTCTGCACCTCGGTAGCGCCATCGTCCTTGCGCACCCAGGTGGAACCGGCGAAGCCGGTATCGCTGGTGGGCCGGTAGAAGAAGGCGTACCCAGCAGACAGGGCGCGCATGGTGTTGCTGGCCAGCTTGTCGGGCGTCACGATGATCTGGGCAGTGTTCGTGCCGCCCGACTTGGCGGCGAGCGCGGAACTCGTGTTGAGATTGGACGCCAGGTGCTCTACCTCGATGGCGATCGGATACGCGCCGCCGTTGAGTTCCGGGGTCTGATCGGTGGGCGTCGAGCCGATGGGATTGGCCACATCCCGGTAGTAGTTCTGCAGGCCCCCGTTGGAGTCCAGCGAACTGCCGGGTCCCTTGACTTGCCATCGGTACAACGCAGGCGCCTCGATGAGCGGGTTCAATACGGCTCCAGCGCCAATCGTCTGGCCATAGCCCATCGCTTCAGTGGGATTGCCGCTGAATCCTTGCCACTCACTGTTGTAGCCGCCTTTCCCCGCAAGACCGCCTCCGCTTCCACCCAAGAAAGGCAATCTCCACGAGGTATCCACGAAAAAGCCGGAAGGGCCGCCGCAAAATGGGCAGACGCCATACACGCAGCCCCAGCCACCGCTGCCCTGGGTTGCGTCGAGTCCCATCCAGCTGTGGAGATCGCTGCTCAGTAGCGTGCCGCCCTCATGCACAAAACCAAATGCGGTGAAGCTGGCGGTTGCTCCGATGCAAACTTTCACCGTCGACGCCCATAGCGCTGTGGGCGCGGAATCGCGAATGCGCGTAAAGCGGTCTGTGGATTTCCGGTCCACCACGACATTGGCGAACCGTTGTGAAACATCGCTGCCATCGTTGGCACTCAGTTGCTGCGTAGAGCCATCCCAGCGCTTCAGAGCCAGCGCACCCTCGGTAGTCATGAAGACATCGGTGCTCACGACGGCATTCGGGTCATTGCGCTTCACCACGTCATTGATCACCAGCAGCATGTCGAGCATTGTCGACGTATGATTGGCCTGTTCCGCATCCATCAATAGACCAATCAACTGGTCCAGCCCCGATACCGCCGTCGGCGCCAGTGAGCTGAACTTGGACTGCACCGAGGAGACCGGCACTTTATCGGCCGCATCCCACCACGGCTTGGACGAAGGAAATATATCCGCGTCGATTTCCATACCCCACCACGAATCCATCCGATCTTGCGTGTTGGCTGCGTCTTCGAGAAATGAATTAAGGCTGACGAGCTGGGCCACGGCGACCTGGTTGGCAACCATGGCACGATTGGCATAGGCGGAGAAATTCGCGTCGCGCGCCTGCAGCACGGCGGCCGTATAGGCGCCGGCGTCGGCCGCGTTTTGCAGTTGCGTCTTGGTATTGGCCAGAATACCGCTATTGAACAACACCAAGACGACAAGACCCACGGCAATGGCGAAAAGCAAGGTAAAGACGAGCGCAAATCCGCGTTGTCGCGAAATTCCTTTTGATACCCGCCCTGACATTCTTTTCCCCCTCGGTTATCTCGGATTCTTATTACTGGTCGAGATTGCCGTTGTAGCTACTCATATTCTTCTTTGCGTTACCCTGGACGGCGGCGGCAGAAGCGGCAGTCTTAGCTTGGCTGATTTGGGCGGAGGCATCGACGCCCGCCATTTCCTGCGCCAGGCCGGCGGTCTGGTTACGCACCGTCTTGCCGAACAGGGAATACACGCCGATGGCTGCAACGGCAATCAGAGCAACGATGATGATGTACTCCATCATCCCTTGGCCAAGCTGGCGACGACGCATTGCAACGAACTTCATAAGATCAACTCCATGTTGTTGATAAAAAAACTGGCCGCAAGAGGAAATCCCGCGGTATTGGGAACGCCCCGTGGCGTTTAGTGCATTGGCGGAGGCGCACTATACGCTTACAAAGATACACATACAAATACAATGTCATATTTAAGCAATTCACAATATGACGATATCTTGCGGGCTGCCGCGCGCGTCGGAGGTGCAAGCTCTGCCTATTTTTCTGGCCTATCAAATAAACGCGCGCACCGTCCAAACGCTTATTTCAATATTCTTAATGTCTTATATTCAGGGTTATTCGCCCGATTCAGCGCCGAGCAATATTTACAGTGCCTGATTGGCACATCGTCTTTTCCGAATCGACAACCTGGCAAGCCTATTTTTTTACTTGACACGCAACCCTGACATGTTGACCATTCCGCCGTCATAAGCTGTGCCAAATTCTTGAATCCCTCGTTGTGACTGGAGTTGGAATGTATCCCCTAGTATGTCGCCCTACCCTGGTGCTGCTGACGCTGACGTCTGCGCTGTCAGCAAGCGCCGCCGCCT
>JAFAKZ010000451.1 GCA_019234745.1 Burkholderiales bacterium | reverse complement strand
CAACCTGGGGCGCGACCCCGAAATGCGCTATATGCCCAACGGCGAGGCCGTGTGCAACTTCAGCATCGCCACCACGGAATCGTGGAAGGACAAGCAAAGCGGCCAGAAGCAGGAAAAGACGGAGTGGCACAACATCACCATGTACCGCCGCCTGGCTGAGATCGCCGGCCAGTACCTGAAGAAGGGCAGCTCCGTCTATATCGAAGGCCGCCTGCAGACGCGCAAGTGGCAAGACAAGCAAACGGGCCAGGACCGCTACACGACGGAAATCATTGCCGACGAGATGAAGATGCTGGGCGGTCGTGGTGGCCCAGGCGGCGGTGCCGAGTACGACCAGTCTGCCCCCAGCTACGGCGGCGGCGCCGAGCCGGCCCGCAATATGAACCAGGGCGGCGGCCAAGCGCGCCCGGCAGCGCCGCAGAAGCAGAACTTCGACGATTTCGAGGACGATATTCCGTTCTGAGCCTCAACAAGGTTAGTGCTGTAAACAAAGTCCCGGGCGCTCCCATGCCGCCGGGACTTTTTTGTGGTTCATCCCACTCCCCACCTCAGGCAGTGGTCGGCAAGGCTGAGTTAGCGTCGGCTTTGATCCGCCCGGATAGCACCTGGAGCGATCGTGTTTGTGAAGTCATATTCCCCAAGCCTAGTTTTGTTCTTTCTTGCAGTGTGTTCCTGCCTTGCGAGTGCTGATTCTGCAGGAGGGACGGGAGAATATTCGTCCAGGGAGGTGACCGTCGCAAAGGACGCGTTCACGCGCGGCGACGCCTTGCCGGGGTGGTCACGGCCGCTTGCGGATGCACCGCCGGCCAATTCGGCGAGGCCGCTGGTGATCCGGCTGGCCGAGACGCAGATGTCTGCCAAGCAGCCCGATAGCGTGCTTATCAATATCGTCGAGCAGGTCAACGATGCGAGCGCGCTGGGTGCCTTGGGCCAGATACCACTGACCTTCGCACCGACTTACCAGCATATGCACCTGCACAAGGTCGCCATCAGCCGCGACGGCAAGACGCTGGACCGCACGCAACTCGTTGACATTCGTTTCCTTCAGCGCGAAGCAGGCCTGGAATCGGCACCTACGGCGGCGCGGTCACTGCAATGCTGTTGCTGGACGACATTCGCGTGGGCGATACATTGCAGCTCGTCTACAGCGTCGACGGCGACAACCCCGTGTTCGACGGCAAATATGCCCAGGTCGTCGGGTGGGATCGTTCGGAGCCCGTGCAATTGCGACGCCTTTGGTTCTTCTACCCAAGCACGCGCAAGATCGCGTGGCGCCAGCTGGGCGACTTCGACAAGACGCCTATCCCCGTCGAGACATCCGAGCACGACGGTATGCGCAGCCTGAAGTTCGAATCACACGATCTACCCGGGCTCGATGCAGAGGCATACACGCCTTCAGACTATTTGCACTACCGACTGATCGAGTTCAGCGAATACGGCAGCTGGAACGAAGTCGCGCGTTGGGCGGCGACGCTGTTCCCGCCCGTCGACGCATTGCCGGCCGAGGCCCAGGAGCAGGTCGACAAATGGCGCACGCTGCCGAACAAGGAAGCGCAGGCAGCGGCCGCGCTACGCTGGGTACAGGACGAGATCCGGTACTTCAGCATCTCGCTTGGCGAAAGCTCGCATCGTCCGCATGCGCCGGAGGAGGTCTTGCGTCGACGCTATGGCGACTGCAAGGACAAGACCTATCTGCTGATCACGCTACTGCGCGCGCTCGACATCGAGGCACGGCCGATTCTGGTCGATGCGACGGCGCCTGACTTGCCCGAAAAGATATTGCCGACCTCGACGGCATTCGATCACGTGGCGGTACAGGCGCGTATCGAAGGCAAGCTGTACTACCTCGACGGAACAAGGCTCGGGCAACGAGGATCGCTGCACGTGCACTCGCCCATGTTGCCGCGCGGTGCGGGCCTCGTTGCCGATGACGCGACCGAGGCACTGCAGGCGCTGGACAAGCCCATCGTGGCTGAGCAGTTCGCTACGGAAATGGACGAATCGATTGTGCTGCCGGAACTTAAGGGCGAGGCAACGCTTTCCGTCGTAACCACGATGCACGGCGCTAGCGCGGAGTACATGCGCGTAGGGTTTCAGCAACTCACAGCCGAGCAGCAGCAGCACGCCCTGCTTGCTCGCTACGAGCGTTTGTATCCAGGGGTCAGGGTACTGGAGGGGCCGACTGGGGAAGACGACGTCATGCACAATACCTATACCCTGCGCGCCAAGCTGGCCTTGCCGGCACCAGCCACCGAGCGCGCGGGCAGTTGGACGATGCATTTCGTACCAGCACCCGTCGCCGGGACGATCAACTTGCCGCAGCTGATAAAGCGTGATGCTCCGCTGGCTTTGATCAACGCTCCCTATGTGGGCCACTACCACCTATCCATGACGTGGCCCGAAGTGGTAAGCGTGCACCGCGACCCGTCGACCGAGCATGTGGACGACGAATTCTTCCAGTTCACCCGGCGTGACGCGTTCCGTGGCAACCACGAGGACATCGACATGCAGTTTGAGCTTGTCGGCCAAGAGGTGTCGGCCAAGGACGTGCCGCGCCTTGCCGCGGACGTAAAGAAGCTCGACAAAGCCATTTCAGGCTATGTGTTTATCGCGCCGGACGAGGTAAAGCACACCGGCATACTCGGCCTCGGCACCGAAACGGTTGGCGAGCATATCCGCAAACAGCTCGAACGCGAAGTCGACGGCTATGGCAAGACGCTCGCCAAGGGCAGCCTGGAAGGAAGCGACAAGGCCGCGGCCCTGAGCAGCCGCTCCTATGCCAACCTTTGCCTGGGCCACCTGGACGATGCATGGGCGGACGCGCAGGCGGCAATTGACGCAGACCCCGCGACCGCGACCGCATACGCATCACGAGGCGACGTGCATATGCGCCGAGGCGAATTCGAACTGGCCATTGCCGACTACACCAAGGCGTTGACGCTGGGCGGCGACCCGTCCGACCTGTATTTCTCGCGGGCACGCACACAGGTCTACGCTGGCCATCTCGACGCCGCAGCCAAGGACCTGGAAAAGGCGCGTAAGGCAAGCAAGGGCGAAGACCTCTACCCGGCGCTGTGGGAAGCATGGATATTGCAGCGCCTGGGCCGGCCTTTGCCGCCTGATTTGGCAGGCCAGGCCAAGCCAGTGGCGCAGGCGCAATGGCCGCAGCCTGCCCTATCCATGCTGGCCGGCGGCATTACGCCGGAACAGATGCTCGCCTACCTGGACAACAAGCATGGCGACGAGCGTGATTTGGACCTTGCCGAAGCGAACTTCTATCTGGGCGAATACTGGCTGACCCAGGGAGACAGCGCCAAGGCGCGTACCGCCTTCGATGCAACACGCAAGAGCGGTACGCTGACCTATATGGAGTACATCGCATCAGACTTTGCACTGCGTGCCCTCGACACAACGGCAAGCGCCAAGCCGGCAGGGCAATAACGTGCGTCGGCCCACCGGCCGACGCGGCGATTACTTCGCGACATAAAACATGGCGGAAGCCGTCTGGTCGATCGAGATCAGCTGGAAGCCAAGGCGGGTCAGGCCGCCCGCGATGGTCAGCGGTGTCACTAATCCGCGCATCGTGCCGGCGAGCGGGCAGGCGCTGCCCGTGACACTGGCCGCGGCATCGAAGACGCCCGTCCCCCCGTGCTGCGCGATCATGCCGGCAAAGCTGCAACCGGCGGCGCTGGCGTTAAAGCTCCCGTCGGCGCCCAGCGTGAAGCTGGAAAGAGATGGATACTGCGGAAGCGTCGTGCCAACCGTGCTGAATTGGCCGATGTAGGATCCCGCCAGCGCGGGGAGCGGAGTAGGTGTCGTGTAGATGGCCCGGTTGTCGCCCGCGCCCAATGTGCGTTGACCACTGGCGGCCGCCTGGTACCGCCCGAATTCGAATCCCAGCGTGACGTTGAGTGCAGAACCGGCAAAGGTCCCGCTGAGCGATGCCGATTGCACGTACCCACCGTCCATGGCATTGAATTCCGTCATCCCCGGTGCCGCAATCTGCCCACCGCTGGCCGTGGCGCTGCCGTGGTAGAAGCCCGCCACACTGGAGCCGATGATGTCCATGCCATAGACCTCGCCCGTATCGAGCAGCGTAACGATGGACAGGAAGTCGCTGGTCTGCTCGTCGTAGACCCCCTGCGGTCCGGTGTACGCGAAGGTGCCGCTGATCGTCACGGGAACGGTCGTCGTCAGCCCGAGCGACTTGCTACTGATCGTCACAACTGTGCTGCCTGGCTCGCTTGGGAAGACTTCAATACCTGTCGTTACCGCGTGCGTCGCGCTATCGAGCTTCTCC
>JAFAKZ010000423.1 GCA_019234745.1 Burkholderiales bacterium | reverse complement strand
GCGCGGCCTGGCCCACGTGGGCGTGCTCAAGGTGCTGGAGGAGGCGCATGTCCCCGTCGACTGCGTGGTAGGGACCAGTATGGGCGCCCTGGTCGGCGGCGTGTATGCGACGGGGCGATCTGCGGCGGACGTCGAATCGTCGGTGCGGCGAATCGATTGGGCCGAGGTGCTGGACGACCGCCCTGCGCGGGCGCAGCGCGTCTACCACGATAAGGAGGACGACAGCCTGGGCATGATGGGCCTGGGCCTTGGCTTGTCGGACGATGGCCAGCTGACCTTCCCGAAGGGCGCCATCGGCACGCACAAGGTCGACCTGCTCATCCGCAAGCTGGTGGCCAATGCGGCGCCCGAGCGCTTCGACGAGCTGCCCGTGCCCTTCCGAGCCGTAGCGTCCGACCTGGAGACGGGGGATATGGTGGTGCTCTCGCGTGGCGATCTGGCCGCGGCCATGCGCGCCAGCATGGCCGTGCCGGGGCTGTTCCCGCCCGTTGAACGCGATACGCGTGTGCTGGTGGACGGTGGTGTGGCGCGCAACCTACCGGTAGACGTGGCGCGCGGTGTATGTGGTGACGTGGTGATCGCCGTCGACGTCAGCTCGCCGCTGCTCACCAGGCAGGAAGCCAAGGACGTGATCTCCATCTCGGACCAGACGCTGCGCGCCCTGATGCAGCGCAATGTGGACGAACAGGTACGCCAGATGGGCAGCCGCGATGTGTTGATCCAGCCCAAGTTGGATGGCGTGTCGCCCACGGACTTCCACGATGCCGCCACAACCATCGCTGCCGGTGAGGCCGCTGCGCGCGCTGCGTTGCCCGCCTTGACGAAGTACAGCGTGCCCGAGGCCGACTACCAGAAATGGCGTACCCAAGTGGCGACCCGCGTAAGCAAACCCTTGCCCGTGCAGTCCGTCGACGTCGAGCCGATGCGCTTCGTCAACCCGGAGGTGGTCAAGGAAGTGCTGGACGTGAAGCTGGGCGAGCCCCTGAACGTCGAGCACCTCAACGCCGAGTTGGGGCGCGTATACGCCCGTGGCGACTTCGACCAGATCGACTACTCCCTGCTGCCGGGGCCCAATGGCGATACCTTGGACGTACGCCCGCACGAAAAGCCCTGGGGGCCCGGCTACCTGGATCTGGGCTTGGGCCTGCGTACCGACTTCAACGATGATGCGGCCTTCCAATTGTCGGCACAGTACCGTCGAGCGTGGCTCAATGCCTTGGGCGGCGAGTGGAAGACGCGCGGCTATATCGGCACGACGCGTGGGCTGGAAGCGGAGTTCTACCAGCCGCTGACGCTCGATGGTGCCCTGTTTGTGGCGAGCGGCGGCCAGTACCGCAACGAGCCCTTCGACGTCTACGAGAACGGCGCGCGCTTGGCGGAATACCGGCATTCCGACCGGCATGTGTACCTGAACGTGGGGTCGAACTGGGGGCGCTGGGGCGAGGCACGCATCGGTATCGAGCGAGGCAAGGAGGATTTCGCGGAGGCGACGGGCTCGGTCGGCCTGCCACAGGGCGTCGCCAATGTAGCCGGCTCTCGCCTAACCGTCATCTATGACCAGCTCGACGACGCACGCTACCCTCGCTCGGGCAGTTACGCCAAGGTCGATCTCTACACCTCGCAACAGGGCCTTGGTGCGCGTGATCGCTACGACCACAACCAGTTCGAGTTCAAGCAGGCGGCGCACCTGGATGGCTGGTCTGCACTGCTGCGCGCGCACCTGGACCGCGCGCCCAGCGCACCGATCTATGCCATGCCGCAGGCGGGCGGTCTGTTCGAGTTGTCGGGCTATCAACCGGGTGAAATCCGCGCGCGTGGTATCGATATCTACAGCCTGCGTCTGTCACAGGATGTGAAACAGATGAGTCCGTTATTCGGCACGGCCGGCTTCTGGGGCGCAGCGTTTGAAGCCGGCAAGCTGTGGCAGCCGCTCGACCCCAGCCTGGACGGCAAGCGCTGGCTTAACTCCAGCACGCTATTTGTGGGCAGCGATACGCGCCTGGGCCCGGCTTACTTCGCCTTGAGCACAGGTGATCGTGGGAAGCTGCGTACGTATTTGAGTGTGAATGGGCAGTTTTAGGATTGGCAACGGTTTGGGTTGCACCACCCCACGGTAGGGCGGATTGCAGTGCGAACCCGCTCTACCATTCGGGCAGCGTATGCCTCGACCACGCTTGAACTGGGGCTATATGACCACGTGCTGGTCCGAGGCGCGGGGCTCGTTGCGCCCCGGCACGCAGATCGGCCCTGCGTCGCTCCAATGCGCCAGGAATTCCGTCGCCTTCTCCGCATCGCAGGGCCGGGAGTAGAGGAAGCCCTGCATGATGACGGGGCAGCCAAGCGACTGTAGGTAGTCTGCCTGTGCTTCCGTTTCCACCCCTTCCGCCACAAGATCCAAGCCCAGGCTGCGACCCATGCTGACGATGGCCGAGACGATGGCGGCGCCGTTGGTGTCGGTCAGCGCATCGTGGATGAAGGAGCGGTCGATCTTCAGTACGTCGACCGGGAAGCGTTTCAGGTAGGCCAGGCTGGAATAGCCTGTGCCGAAGTCGTCGATGGCCACGGAGATACCGTCGCCCTTGAGGTCTTCCAGCACCGCGCGCGTGCGATTGGCGTCGATGAGCATGGTACTTTCCGTGATTTCCAGCTCCAGCCAGCGCGCGTCCAGGCCGGTTTCGGCCAAGGCCGTGCGTACCATCACGGCAAAGTCCTTTTCGGCGAACTGGGCGGCCGAGATATTCACCGCGATGCGCACGGGCGGCAGTCCGGCCTCGCGCCAACGCTGCGCCTGGCGACAAGCCTCCAGCATGACGTATTTGCCCAGCGGCACGATCAGGCCGCATTCCTCGGCCAGCGGGATGAACTGAGCAGGCGACACCAGCGTGCCATCGGGGCGGCGCCAGCGCACGAGCGCCTCCATGCCCACGACGTAACCGCGGTCTGGCAGCACCTGTGGTTGGTAATGCACGGTGAACAGGCCTTCCTCCAGCGCGTCGCGCATATGGCGTTCCAGCGCATGGCGCGCGCGCATCAGGTCGCCGATCTCAGAGCAATAGAACTGGTAGCGGTTGCGACCCTGTTCCTTGGCCCGGTACATGGCGGCATCGGCGTGCTGTAGCAGGCTGTCGTGATCGTCGCCGTCGTCGGGGTAGAGGCTGATGCCCATGCTGAAGGTTGGGCTGTAGCGCGTTCCATCGATATCGTAGGGCCGCGAGAGTGCTTCCAGCAGCTTGTCGGCCACCTGGCTGACGTGGTCGGCGCCACCCACCTGGGGCAGCACGACGACGAACTCGTCGCCCCCTTGGCGGCTTACCGTGTCGGTGGCGCGCAAGGCGTGGGTCAGGCGCTTGGCGATCGCTTGCAGCAAGTCGTCGCCGGCCGCGTGGCCCAGCGAATCGTTGACATACTTGAAGTGGTCGAGGTCCAGCAGCAGCAGGCCGACGCGGCCGTTGCTTCGCTGCGCATGCTGGATGGCCTGGGCGATACGATCCTGTAGCAGCGTGCGGTTGGGCAGGTCGGTGAGCGCGTCGTATTGCGCCAGGTGCATCATCTTCAGCGCCATTGCCCGCGTTTCGCTGATGTCGTGGAAGACGGTGATGGCGCCTGTGATCACACCGCTCTGGTCGGCAATGGGCGAGGCGGAATCCTTGATGCCGAACACGGTGCCATCGCGGCACAGCAGCACGGCATTGGACGCAGCCCCGACATTGCTACCTTCCTGTAGGGCACGATGCACAGGGTTGGGCAGCACGTCGCCATTGGGGCCATCACGCAGCTGCATCACGGTATCGATGGGCTGGCCCTTGGCGTCCTCTTGGGTCCAGCCCGTCATCGCCTCCGCAATCGGGTTCATGAAGGTGACGATGGCAGTGTCGTCGCAGGCGATCACGGCATCGCCGATGGAGTTAAGCGTGACGCGCAGGCAATCCATCTCCTGGAATACGGCCTGTTCGGCACGCTTGCGTGTGGTGATGTCGGTGATCAGCACGAAGAAGCCGCGCACGTGGCCGTCTTTGACGTCCGGTACGTAGTGCACCTGGGCGTGGCGCGACTTGCCGTCGGCACAGGGGATTTCGCGCTCGAAGGCCTGTGCGTCGCCCGCCAGCGCACGCTCCATGCGTAGGGCGTCCTGGGCATGCAGATCGGCACCGATGACTTCGCGCACCGTCTTGCCCTTCACGTCGTCGGGCGAGCGGCCAAACCATTCGCGGTAGGCGTGGTTGCCGAAGCGGATATGCAGGTTGGTATCCCAGTAGCTGACGAGCGCCGGGATGTTGTCGATCAAGGCATGTAGGTCGCGCTGGCTGCGGCTGAGCGCGTCGGCCTGCTGCTTGAGCGTGAGGTGCGTGGTAACACGCGCCCGGACCACGGGCAGGTTGAGCGGTTTGGTGATGAAATCGACCGCGCCGGCCTTGAGTGCACGCAGCTCGCTCAACTCGTCCGTGCGGGATGTCACGAAGATGACGACGGATTCAGCCGTCCGGCGATCGGCCTTTAGCCGCTCGCATACCTCGTAGCCGTTGAGCCCGGGCATTTCCACGTCGAGCAGGATCAGGTCCGGCTGACGCTGGCGGGCGATATCCAATGCAGTCTGGCCATCGGTGGCGATCAGCACCTCGCCGCAGTCGGCCAATGCGCCGTAGAGCACGTGGATGACGGATTCGCTGTCATCGACGATCAGGATCAGGCTAGACCTGTCTAGACTGTTTTCGAGCACGACAACCCCCTCCAAACCGAATGCCGGCTACGCCGGCGCGGTAACTGCCTCATCCGCCCTGCCTGCATGGTCAGGACCTGGCCGGTTTGCCCGGCTCTAGTCAATGGGGTGTTGTTAGGGCTGCTGACTAAACCCGTCTGCACGTGCAGGCTTGTCGGCGGCTCCTGGTATCTCTAGTTATTTCGAGCCTCTATGGACCCATACGAGGGGTTATAGGACAAAAAAATTCCCGCCGATCTTGCGGACCGACGGGCGGCTTGTGAAACAAGGACAATATATTGTTTGGGATTGTCGCAAGGTACATCGCGTCGCCTTGCGATTCGAGCATATCGCCTATGTAACAATGTCTTACATTGGGACTACGGCATTTTCTCGATTAGCTGCTGAATACTGGAGAAGTCTTTCTTCCCGTTGCCCCGACCGCTATGCATGGCGTACAGATTGCGTGCTACCCCACCAAGCAGGGTCGCCGACTTGCTTGCCATCGCGGCTTCCATCGCCAGGCCGAGGTCCTTCAGCATCAAGTCCACGCCAAAGCCACCTTCGTACTCGCGCGAAGCCGGCACGTTCTCCATCACGCCGGGCCAGGGGTTGTACTTTTCCAGGCTCCAGTTGCCGCCGGAACTGACACGCATGATGTCGGACAGCACCTTCGGGTCCAGGCCATTGGCCACGCCCAGGCTCAGCGCTTCGGACGTGCCGATCATATGGATGGCCAGCAACATATTGTTGCAGATCTTGGCAACCTGGCCGGCGCCGGCACCGCCCGCGTGGAAGATGTTCTTGCCCATCTTTTCCAGGATGGGGCGGGCGCGCTCCAGATTGGCTACCTCGCCGCCCACGATAAAGGTCAGCGTACCGGCTGCGGCGCCGGCGGTACCACCCGATACCGGGGCGTCGATCATGGGTATGCCGCGTGCGGCGGCAACGGCGTGTACCTTGCGCGCACTCTCCGGCGCAATGGTCGAGCAGTCCATCACCAAGGTGCCCGGCAGGATGGATTCGATCAGCTTGCCGTCGAGGTAGAGTCCTTCCACGTGCTGGCTGGCCGGCAGCATGGAGATGACAACCTGGGCACCGGCGACGGCGTCCTGGGCGCTGGCAGCGCGTGTGCCACCCGCGGCGACTATCGCGTCGAGCGAGGCTTGCGAAAGGTCAAAGGCGCGGACGGCGTAGCCTGCCTTGAGCAGATTGGCGGCCATCGGCCCGCCCATATGGCCAAGACCGATGAAGGCGATGGTTTGCATTTGTTATCTCCTGGGTACTTGTCTTTATGAAAAAAGGGGACGCATAGCGCCCCCCTTTTTTTCGAGCATTAACGCAGCG
>JAFAKZ010000191.1 GCA_019234745.1 Burkholderiales bacterium | reverse complement strand
CACCGCCACCGTGGTCGCTACCAGCTACGTCGAATGCTGGCGACTGGATAGCGCCAGTTTCGAGGCCATCATCACGGCGCGCCCGGAGTTGGCCGATACCATCTCCACCATACTCGCGCAGCGGCTGGCCGAGAATCAAAGCCACTTGCCCGAGCACGAGCGCCCAACAACGCCGCAGCAGTCGGAACTGCTTGAACGGATAAAGCATTTCTTCCGTTTGAACTGATCCCGCTCAATGACCGCCTGCGGGCCTGTGGCATAATGCAGGCACGATGTTGAACCGCGCGCGCCTCTTCCTACTGCTCGTCGCCCTGGCGCTATTTGGCCAGGCGGCCATGCCTGCGCTGCATGCCATGCAGGCGGCGGGCAACGGGCGCACGGCCGTGCTGGAAATCTGTTCGGCCGACGGCAAGTACGCGTCCGTCGATCTCCCGCTCGGCAAGTCGGCCCCCGCCGGCCACGCCGCGCACGACTGTCCGTGCTGCGTGGGCAGTGGCGTGGCACCGCTTTCCGCTTCGGTCGACATCCCGAGCCTCGCGCACGGCACCATTGCGCACGCTTCCGCCTTACCCGTCTTCCTGTCGCGCAAGGTCTGGCGCGATGCCCGGCCGCGAGCCCCGCCTGTCATCCTGGTCTGATCCACGCTATCCGCAGCCGTTGAAAGATGGTGGCTGCCTTCGTCGATTTACCGGGTAACAGGCAAATGAACACCCCTCATCACCTTCTTAGGGTGGGCGCCGCTGCGCTCGCCGCCACCCTGCTTTCCACATCCGCCCAGGCCTGCGCCAGCTGTGGCTGCACGCTCAGTTCCGACTGGGAGAGCCAGGGCCTCTCCACCAGCGCAGGCTGGAAGCTCGATCTGCGCTACGACTACCTGAACCAGGACCAGCTGCGCGCCAGTACCCACACGATCTCACCGCAAGCGGCCAGCCGTATCGTGAACGCGAACGGCAATCAGGAAGTCGAGCAGTACACGAGCAACCATTACTACACGGTAGGGCTGGATTACAGCGCCGATGCCAACTGGGGCATCAACGTGCAGCTTCCCTATGTCGACCGTGCCCACGCTACGCTGGGTACGGCCTCGGACGGCACGATGGCCGGAGCGGGCGGCGGCCAGTATGTGTCGCACACGGATTCGCTCGGCGACATCAAGATCGTGGGCCGCTACCAGGGCTTCTTGCCCATGCACAATTTCGGACTGATATTTGGGCTGAAGCTGCCCACAGGCAGCCATACGCAAACGGGCACCTCGACAGACCCGACTGCGCCTGGCCCCGTCGCCATCGACCGTGGCCTGCAACCGGGCAACGGCACGACGGAGCTGATCGCCGGCGCCTACTACTTCGACCTGCTCGACATAGACTGGGGTTATTTCACCCAGGCGACCGTGCAAACGGCGCTGAACAGCCGCGATGGCTATCGCCCTGGCGCGGGCGAGAACGTCAACGCCGGTGTGCGCTACCTCGGCTTCGAGTCGTTTACGCCGCAACTGCAGCTGAACGTGCGGCACGTGGCGCACGATACGGGCACGAATGCGGATACGATCAGCACGGGCGGGACGCTGGCCTACCTGAGTCCTGGCGTAGTCGTACCCGTGGGCAAGCGTACGTCGGTGTATGGTTTTGCACAGCTGCCCATTTATCAGAAGGTGAGCGGGGTGCAGCTGGCGCCGCGCTATACCTTATCGTTTGGTGCGCGCTTCGCCTTCTGATCGGTTTCCATAGCGGCTTGTGCACGCTGCCGCCATATCTGGCCTCTGCGTCCTCACCCGGTGCGGAGGCCATTTTGTTGGCGAAATACGCCGTTATTCCCCATTGGACGACGTGCAAACCACCATCTGTCGCCCACCTTGATGCCATTGTGCTAGCGTTACGCCGTAGTCGCGCCCTTGGGGGCAGCCCACGGCCCGCATGCTGCTCCCCAGGTCCGCGCGTTTGAATTGCTATCCATTCATACACGTCGCATCGAGGGAGTAGTCATGTCAGAACAAGATCAAAACCAAGCGTCGCACAATCCGTATACCGCTTCGACGTTCTCGCTGGACGAGCCGAAGTACGAAGTCAACGGCGAGCTGATTCCAAACGGCGTCAAGGTCAATGCAGGCGATGCCATCAGCTGGCTCAGCGAGGGCTTCGACTTCTTTAAGCGCAATCCGGGCATCTGGATCGCGCTGGTGATCATCTACATCGTCGTCAACATGGTGCTGGGGTTGGTACCGTTCCTTGGGCGCCTTGCGACGACGATTCTCGCGCCGGTACTGACGGCCGGCCTGATGCTAGGCTGCCTGGCACAGGATCAAGGCCGCGAGCTGGAAATCGAGCACCTGTTCGCCGGCTTCAAGCGCAATACCGGCAAGCTGGTCATGGTCGGCGTGCTGTCCTTGGTGGCCTATATTGCGGTATTCGTCGCCCTTGCCATTGGCATAGCGATCCTGGCCGGCGGTGCGGCAATGACCGGGGCGCTGTCGGGTGGCGCGCAGGGGGTGATGTCGATGATGGGTGCCGGCATGGGGATAGGTATCGCGCTGCTTGTCCTCGTCACGGTGCTGCTGCTGATTCCCGTCGCCATGGCTACCTACTACGCGCCGGCCCTGGTGGTGTTTCACGACCTGGAAGCGATCGACGCGCTCAAGATGAGTTTTGCTGCCTCGCTCAAGAATCTGCCTGCCTTGATCGTGCTCGGCATTGTCGTCATGGTGCTGGCAGTCTTGTCCGTCGTTACGCTATTTCTCGGCTTGCTCGTACTCCTCCCGACCGCGTTTGCCGCGCACTATGTTTCGTACAAGCGCGTTTTCCTGAACCGATAGTCGGCATCCGGGTGGCCATCAGGCCACCCGCCCCGTCACTGTGGGACGAAGCCGTCCTTGCCCAGGTATTTCTCGTAGATGGCCCGGTAGCGTCCCGTCGCCTTCAGTTGCTGCAGGCCGGCATTGAAATCGTTACGAATCTGCTTGCTGCGGAACACAGGGCGGTAGTCCTGCGGGTTCAGCACGGTGAAACTGTGCTCTTCCACGGGCAGGATGGCGAATCCTTCGTTCTGCAGCTGCCGTGTGAAGTAGTGGAAGATATTGCGGTCGCTCAGCACGACGTCGAAGCGACCCATCATGAGTGTCTTTACCTGTAGCGCCTGGTCGTTCTGTTCCGTGTAGTTGCCGAGCTCTTTCAAGGCACCTAGCCATTCCGGATAGCGGTTGACCGCACCCTGGAAGGAAATGACGGTCAGGCCCTTCAAGTCCGCCGGCTTGTTGATGACCAGATGGCGAGATGCCAGCGTGATCAGCACATTGTCGTACAGGACCGCTGGATTGCCGAAATGGCCGCCCATGGCAGTAGCATCTTCACCCAGGCTGGTCATGGCGGCGTCCACCTGGCCTGCCTTGAAGGCCACGGGTACGCGCGCCAGGGGGAAATACTGCGGCTTCAATACATGGCCGCGATACTTCAGCGCCTCGCCGATGACTTCCAGTTCGATACCCGAATTCGTCTGCGGAAAGCAGAAAGGTGGAATCTTCTCGCCGAAGGCCATGGTCACGTCGGCGGCCGCCGCGGGTAGGGCGAGGACAATGGCGGAGAGAAGAAGGGCAATCGAGGTTGGCATCTTGGTTGCGCTTGGGAAGCATGAGTATTGCCGCGCTATTCTTAGGTGTGCGGTCTGTCATGCAGCTTAGTGCCCCGCGCAGGAATCGCCCAGGCGAAAATGTCGGGGCTTTGCCGCGCGCCTTGTGCTGTGCAGCTGTGCACAATTCGAGGTATCGATTCTGGTATGCAGCGTTCATCTTCAACTATGCGGCTCTTCCTTACATTCCTGCGCCTGGGCCTGACCTCCTTCGGTGGCCCGGTCGCGCACCTCGCCTATTTCCGCCGCGTGTTTGTGGAAGAACGGCGCTGGTTGACGGAACAGCGCTATGCAGAGCTGTTGGCACTGTGTCAGTTCCTGCCCGGGCCCTCAAGCAGCCAGGTGGGCATCGCCATCGGCCTGATGCGCGCAGGCTGGCGCGGTGCGTTGGCGGCCTGGCTGGGCTTCACGCTGCCTTCCGCCGTGCTGATGATCTTGTTCGCCATTGGCTTGCAGCGTTGGCACGGCATGGCTACGGCGAGCCTGCTGCATGGCTTGAAGCTGGCCGCCGTGGCCGTGATCGCGCAGGCGGTATGGGGCATGGCGCCGCGCTTGTGCCCAGATTGGCCGCGCCGGCTGCTCGCGGCTGCGGCCATGGCGCTGGTTCTGCTAGCGCCTGCAGCGTGGGGGCAGGTCGCCGTGATCGCATTCGGTGCAGCGGTGGGGGCAAGCCTCTTGCGCGGTGACGACGATGCGCTACACGGGCCACTGCACGGCGTCCTGAACACACGCCAGGCGACCGCAACTATCGCCGTGTTCGCGTTCTTGCTTGTCGCGCTGCCCGTGGTAGCCACTGCCTACCCGGCTTTGCCTGTGCAGATGGCCAGCGCGTTCTATCGAACTGGTTCGCTCGTGTTCGGCGGCGGGCACGTGGTGCTGCCGCTGCTGCAGGCTGATGTGGTGCCGCCAGGTTGGGTAACACAGACAGATTTCCTGGCTGGGTATGGCGCTGCGCAAGCATTGCCCGGCCCTCTGTTCAGCTTCGCCGCCTTTCTGGGTGCGAGTGCCAATACCGGCCTGGGGCCGTGGCTGGGTGGTGCGCTCGCCGTCACTGCGATATTCGCGCCGTCCTTCTTCCTCGTGGCCGGCGCGCTGCCTTTCTGGGCGCGCTTGCGTCAGAACGCACGCAGTCGGGCAGCCTTGGCCGGCGTGAATGCCAGCGTGGTCGGGCTGCTGCTGGCCGTGCTCTACCAGCCGGCGGCGACCAGCGCCATACATGGCTGGCCGGATGCCGTCGTGGCCGGCCTCGCCTTTATCGCCCTGCAGTTTGGCCGAGTGCCGCCTTGGTGCCTGGTTGCCCTCTGCGCTGTGCTGGGGCGCTGGATTTAGCTCGGGACGGCGTGGCGAGTTAGCCACTGCGCACCACAGAACTGTTTCTGGGGAGACCCGGCCGACTGTGGTGCGCCGACCGGGCCGTCGCGTCAGTACGGCGACGATCAATAGCCCAGCGCCATGCCGGTCGCGTGGCGTGGGTCGATAGCGCCGTAGTAGATATTATCGGCCACCGGCTTGCCGCCCAGCTTGGGTGCGCCCACCAGGATGGCCGCCACATGGTTGGCCGGCTGCGGGCCGGCGAATTTCTGGCCCATGGCGGTGAGCAGCTTGCGTGTATCGGGGCTCAGCGCGTAGTCCTCCACATTGGTCGCCTCTGGCAGCCATTGCTGGTGGAAGCGCGGCGCGTCGACCGCTTCCTGGATGTTCATGCCATAGTCGATCACGTTCAGCATGGTGTGCAGCACGGCCGTGATGATGCGGCTGCCGCCCGGCGTGCCCACCACCATCACAGGCTTGCCGTCGCGCGTCACGATGGTCGGGCTCATGGAGCTGAGCGGGCGCTTGCCGGGGGCGATGGCGTTCGCTTCGCCCTGCACCAGGCCGAACTGATTAGGTACCCCCACCTTCACCGTGAAGTCGTCCATCTCGTCGTTCAGGATCACGCCCGTTCCGGCTGCCGTTACCTTGGCGCCGAACCAGTCGTTGAGTGTATAGGTGACAGAAACGGCATTGCCCGCTTTGTCGATGATGGAGTAGTGGGTTGTATTGCTACCCTCGTGCAGTTCCAGCCCACCGCGTATCTCCGACGATACACCAGCCTTGTTCGGGTCGATGGCGGCACGAATCTTGGCCGCATACTGCTTGTCGAGCAGTTGGGCGACGGGGTTTTTCACGAAGTCCGGGTCGCCCAGATAGGTGTTGCGGTCGGCATAGGCATGGCGCATGGCCTCGATCTCGTAATGCGTGGCCTGGGCCGAGCCCCAGCCCAGATCGTGCAGCGGATAGCCTTCCACGATGTTCATGATCTCGCAGATGATCACGCCGCCCGAGCTGGGTGGCGGTGCCGAGACGATGTGGTAGCCGCGATAGTCGCACTCCACCGGCGCCAGCTCGCGCGCCTTGTACTGGGCCAAGTCTGCCGTCGTGATGATGCCTTTGCCAGCCTTGCTGGAAGCGGCAATCTCGGCTGCCACGGGGCCCTTGTAGAAGCCATCGCCGCCCTCGCGGCTGATGCGGCGCAGGGTATTGGCCAAGTCCTTCTGCACCAGGTGCTCACCCGCCTTGTAGGGCTGGCCCTTGTTCAGGAAGATAGCTGCGGTGGGCCCATCCTTGCGGAAGGCGTCGGTGGCCACCTGCAGCATGTCTACATCACCCTGGTCCAGCACATAGCCCTTGTCGGCCAGCTTGATGGCCGGGGCTATCACGGCTGAGCGCTTCATCGTGCCGTATTTCGACAGGGCCAGTTCCATGCCGGCCACGGTACCGGGCACACCGACCGCAAGATGACCGTCCGTGCTCGCGCCCTTGATGACGTTGCCGTTCGCATCCAGGTACATATTGGCCGTGGCGGCCAACGGCGCCTTCTCGCGGAAGTCGATGAAGGTCTTGCGGCCGTCGGCGAGCTGGATGGTCATAAAGCCGCCGCCACCGATATTGCCGGCGGCAGGGTAGACGACGGCCAGCGCATAGCCGACGGCAACAGCGGCATCCACCGCATTGCCGCCGTGCTTGAGTACGTCGACGCCGACTTCCGTTGCAAGGTGTTGGGCCGATACGACCATGCCGTGTTCCGCGGCGACGGGCGTTTGCGAGGCAGCCAGGGCTGCGGCGGGCCAAGCCAGCGAGATGGCGGTGACCAGATGGGCAATAGGGAAGCGCATGGGTTATCTCCTCCGACGTTATTGGAATTGAGGGATGCATGGTGCTGCTTGGCGCCAAGGGGCGTCAACTGCGGCAATCCTTTAGCCGAAATCCTCAATCCCCGGGGAATTCTGGGGAATTGTTTGGCACAATGGCCAGACAAAAGCGCTTGATTCAAGACAGGAATCGACTCGAGGGGTTCGCAATGACGCAGTACGCCATCAGTTACGACGATATCGTTCAAGCCCACGCCCGCATCGCGCAGGCCGTGCATCGCACGCCGGTCATGACTTCCACCACGGCCAACGAGCGCACTGGCGCCCAGCTTTTCTTCAAGTGCGAAAACCTGCAGCGCATGGGCGCCTTCAAGATGCGCGGCGCCTACAACGCCATTTCCCAGTTCACGCCGGCCCAGCGCGAAGGTGGGGTAATCGCATTTTCCTCCGGCAACCATGCGCAGGCCATTGCACTGTCGGCCAGGCTCCTGGGTGTTGCGGCCGTCATCATCATGCCCGAGGACGCGCCACCAGTGAAAATCGAGGCTACGCGCGGCTACGGGGCAGATGTGGTGCTGTACGACCGCTACAAGCAGGATCGCGAAGCGCTGGGGCGTCAACTGGCCGAAGAACGCGGCGCAACCCTGATCCCGCCGTTTGACCATCCGCACGTGATGGCGGGGCAGGGGACGGCGGCCAAGGAGTTGATCGAGGAAGTAGGCGAGCTGGACATCTTTCTGGCACCCGTCGGTGGTGGCGGCCTGATGTCGGGTGCCGCAACGGCCGTGCGCGCGCTCAGTCCGCGTTGCCGCATCATCGGTGTGGAACCGGAGGCTGGCAACGATGTGCAGCAGAGTTTTCGCAAGGGAGAGATCGTTGCCATCGATACGCCGCGTACTATCGCGGACGGTGCGCAGACGCAATCGCCGGGCAAACTGACCTTCCCCATCATCCGTGACCTGGTGGACGATATTGTCACGGCGAGCGACGCGGAATTGATCGAAGCGATGAAGTTTTTCGCCGCGCGCATGAAACTCGTGGTGGAGCCCACCGGCTGCCTCGCACCGGCCGCCGTGTTCAACGGCAAGGTGGACGTGACAGGTAAGCGCGTGGGGATGATCTTGTCAGGTGGGAATGTGGATACAGCGCGCCTGGCGCAGTTTTTTGGGTAATTCGACAACATCGTTTGGGATATCTGACTAAATCATGGACATACATCAGCTTTGGCCCTTCATCGTTGTTCCCTTGATCGCCTGGCGCCTCTACTCGCGCTTGCGCCGCACCTTCGGCAAGCAGCGTTTTAGCGCACGGCGGTTGTGGATCACTTGCGTCCTACTGCCCATCATCCTGGGCATCGTAGGCTTGGCGGCTTATCAAGACACGACCGCCGTGTTGTCGCTGCTTGGCGGCATTGTCGGTGGTGCGCTGCTCGCGCAGATCGGCTTGCGCCATACGCAGTTCGATTACACGGACGGTGAGTACAGCTATACGCCGCATACCTATATCGGCCTGGGCTTGAGCGCGATATTTCTCGGCCGAATCGGCTACAAAGTGATGCAGGCAACGACGGTTGGCACCATGCCGCCGGCGGGGATCAGCCCGATCAACGCGCTCGTCTGCGGTCTGCTGCTGGCCTACTACACGAGCTACGCCATCGGCGTGCTGCGCTGGCAGAAGGCGCATGCACGTGCGCGCGCTACCGAACCGGTCGAGGCAATGTCGTAAGGACCCTCGGCCTGATTGGCGGCTGAGCTGGGAATCCACCGCACACTACTATCGCCTGATCAATGAGACAGTGCGCGAGTAACTGGGCGGCCCGCATTCGTCACGCATGCTGTTCTATAGCGTGGACTTCCGCGAGCGGGAAACACGTGCGGCCATGCAAACTGAATCAGTGTTGGGCTTCGCAGGGCTCGGCCCAACCTACCAGCGCAAATGAAAAGGCCACCCTCCTTGGGTGGCCTTTTCGTAACGCCGTAGCGATCAATGCTCCCGCATCCGGCTGTATTTCGGCAGCTTGGCCGCCAGGTAGTCGTGCTGGTCGGCCAGTATCCTTCTGCCAGACAGCAGGAAGTGCTCGAAGCGGCACGGCGCGTAGGGCACGTAGATCAGCGGGCGAAAGCGCTCCACCGGCAGCGCGCCCTTGCGCTGGTTGCACTCGATGCAGGCCGTCACGCAATTCGTCCAGGTATCCTTGCCGCCCGCGCAGCGCGGCACGATGTGGTCGCGCGTGAGAGAGCGGCGTTCGAAGCGTTGGGCACAGTAGGCGCAGATGTTGCGATCGCGCCGGAACAAGAGCGCATTGTCGCGGTCGCTAAGCTTGAGCGGCTGCCAGGCGATGGACGCCATGATGTCGCTGCCTGCCACGGCCACGATGGGCGCGATGACGATGCGCGAGCGCCGGCCATGCATATCATAACCACCACGGAACACCCGACGCGCCTCACCCAGTTCCCACGCGACCTTGTCCTTGGCGTAGAGCGGCACCGCCTCTTCCGGTTCGAGCCAGGCATAGGGCCGGCCGGAGATGTCGAGCGTGAGAACTTGCGAGATCGTCATGATGTCACCCTGGGTACGCGATACGTATAGGCTTCCTGGTCAGGTTTTCGCACTCGGGGCCGCGCGCGACATGCAGCAGATTCTCTGCCCATTCTCATGTCATCACGATGACAAATCAATGGTTTTGCATGAAATATCTGCGGTAAGCGCATGATGCAACAAAGAAATTGATGTCGCGCGCTCGTGTATTTGTATAGAAATGCCGCTTACGCGACGATTCTGTCCAAGCTCGCCCACCCAAGCTCCGCCATGATCCTTCTGCCGAAAGGACGGCGGCAGCGATTGCAGCTGTGAAGTGAAGTCCTACACCTAAAACACAACAGCAGGAGGAAATCCCCATGCATGTACGCATCCCGCGCACAGGCCTCGTCACGGCCATGCTGCTCGCGCTGAGCAACATGGCGCAGGCCGAGGCATCGATACCCGTACCGACCGCGCAAACACAGCAACAGGCAGAGGTGGCGACGGTGGCCAGCCACGACCTTGCGCAGTTCATCCAACGCACGCTTGAGAAAGGCGACGCGGCGCTGGCCGGCGGCTTCCCCCTCAATGTCCGTCACGTCGACGAATTGAGAGGAGCCAAGCTAGGTACCGGCTTCCCGGTCTTCACGATAGACGCGCGCCGGCTTGTTGGTGGCGAGAACGACCTGAGTGCCATGGCCACACCGACCGGCAGCTGGCGTTTCATGATCGTCGCCGGCGCGCAACCGATTGGCATGGCGACCGTGGACAAGGTCGGCGGCCATTGGCAGACCGTTGCCTTTGGCGCCGCCACCTTGTCGCAGGAAGTCAGCGCAAACCTCGCGGCCCACAGTGCAACGGCGGACGGTCAGTTCCGCTTTATCCGCATCTATCAGGCCGAGTCCGACCTACTGGAATTCGGTGCGCCCGGCACCAAGCGGCCGCGTTACGCCTTGCTGCAGTCCGCACAGCATGCACTGTTCCCGCAACGCGAAGCGGAACAAGCCGCGCCCATGCACGCGACGCAGCTGATGAATCAGGAAGACTTCATCGAACCGCTACGCCAGGCCGCGCAGGCCAATATGGCGCCAAGCCATGGCTCGGGCCGCTAAGGAGGAAGCATCATGAACTACCAAGTCAAGAAGCTACTGCTGGGCCTCGGTCTGCTTTGCGCCACACAAAGCGCCTTCGCGCAGTGGCGTACGCTGGACGTAGCGCTCACCACGCAGGAGCACAGCGAATGGTGCTGGGCAGCATCGAGCAAGGCGGTGATCGGCTATTTCGAAGCGCCGCCAAACCAGTGCGATGTCGCCAACTGGGCCTATGGCATCAACTACGCCTGCGGTTCGTCCAACTTCTATTGGAACAGCTACGCCAACCAGCCCAATACGCTGTTCGGCAATAGCGGCAGCGTACAGGACATCCTGTCGAACTGGGGTATCTGGACCTATGCAGTCAATGACTACCTGTCCTGGGCCCATATCGTCCAGGACATCGACGCCAACCGGCCCTTCATCATGCGTTACGGCTGGACCTACGGCGGCGGACATGTGCTGGTGGGACGCGGCTATGAAGTGGATAGCGACGGCAGCCGCTATCTCTACCTGATGAACCCATGGCCGGGCGAAGGCATGACCTACGCCTCGTACGACTACGCCGTCTATGCCAACGACCATACGTGGACGCACTCGCTGCGGACGAATTATTGACGGCAGGGGCAGCCCGGCCGGCAGGTTGGGCAGGTCCAAGTTGCACGGCCTTGGGAGAGCGCAGCGAAACCCGACAGAATCGCACTCGTGGAAGCTGTTGGGTTTCGCTGCGCGCTACCCGACCTACAATGCATCATTCCCGCGAACGCGGGAATCCGGTGCGACGGTAAGAATCGGGACGGCCGTTGAGCGATCTGAGGTCGCTACTAGGCTCCCGCTGTTACCGGAGCGGTTGCAGCGCATAACAGCATCCATGCCATGAAAGGCTAAACATGGGCCGTTTCGTCATCGCCGCCTACACCCCCAAACCCGGCAAGGCGGAGCAACTGCTGGCCGCTGTGCGGAAGCATATGCAAGTCCTGCGCGGTGAGGACCTGGTTACCGACCGCCCTGCCTACGCTATGCGTGCAGCCGACGGCACGATCGTCGAGGTGTTCGAGTGGGCCTCCTCCGATGCGATCAACCGCGCGCACAGCAACCCGGCCGTGCAGGCATTGTGGCAGGAGTTCGGCGAAGCCTGCGACTACCGCCCGTTAGCTTCACTGACCGAATGCGGGCAGATGTTCGCGGAGTTCGATTCAATCGAGCTGTAGTGCCATATGCGGGTGGGCAGGGCTCCCGGGCTGCCTATTTGGCACTCAATAAGTTGCATATAAAATGCAATATAAGTATCATTCGCATCGAAATGCAAGACGTTGCGCACGCTGCCATATGGACGTGTTCCTGTGCACCTCACCGCGTTTGTCTTGCACCTTTAAAGTTGCATTGTAAATACTTTAATTGGAGTAAGCATGATCTCGACCCAAGCCCGCCCCTATATCGATGCAAGTGTCCCCGTACTGCGTGAACACGGCCTCGCTATTACCCAGCACTTCTACCAGCGCATGTTCGCCGCGCACCCGGAGTTGAACGATATCTTCAACCTGGGCAACCAGGCGAACGGTTCGCAGCAGCAATCGCTGGCCGCCGCCGTGTTCGCCTACGCGGCCAATATCGACAATGCTGGTGCCTTGCAGCCGGTGATCGAACGCATCGTGCACAAGCATGTGTCCGTCGGCATCAAGCCGGCCCATTACCCTATCGTGGGCCGCCACCTGATCGCGTCCATCGCCGAAGTATTGGGCGATGCCGCCACACCGCCTTTGCTAGCCGCCTGGGACGAGGCTTACTGGCTGCTAGCCGGTGAGTTGATCGCTGCGGAAGCGCGCTTGAGCGAGCGTAGCGGTGCGGTGCAGGGCGAGCTGCGCATGCTGACGGTGATGGAGCGGCGTGTGGAAAGCGCGGACGTGATGTCCTACTACCTGCAGACGCCGGCAGGCACCTCTCCTGGCGATTTTCTGCCCGGTCAATACGTGAGCGTGGCCGTGGATTTTCCCGGCGAGAAGTTGCGGCAGTTGCGCCAGTACAGCCTGTCGGACGAGCCGGCCAAGCCCTGGTGGCGCATTTCGGTGAGGCGTGCGGGCGATGCGGCAACGCCGGCTGGCCGTGTGTCGGGCTGGTTGCACGACAATCTCAAACAGGGCGATACCTTGCTGGTCGGCCGGCCCTTTGGCGACTTCACGCCGACCGTACATGCCAGCCACCCCATCGTGCTGCTGTCGGCTGGCGTGGGCATCACGCCGATGATTTCCACGCTCAATGCACTGGTCGAGACAGGTAGCCGGCGACCCATTCTGTTCGCCCATGCGGCGCGCGATGGTCGTCACCATGCTCTGCGCGCCGACCTCTCGGCCGCTCGCGCCAATTTGCCGCAGCTGCGTACGGTGGCGTTCTATGAATCGCCGCTTGAGACGGATCGCGCAGGCGCGGACTACCAGCATGTGGGCCGTATGGACCTGGGCCGGATACTGGCCGAAGGTGACCGCGACGCCGAGTTCTTCCTGTGCGGGCCGATGGGCTTCATGCGCCAGCAATGGGAGGCGTTGCTGGCGCTCGGTGCGTCGCCCGCGCGCATCCACCGCGAAGTGTTCGGTCCTGAATTGCTGGACCATCTGCTTTGATGCAGCGACGCTTGTTGCTTCGGCAGGACTGGACAGGGCTTCGCCGGCCGCAGCGCCGAGATTGGCTTGCAGTTATTTGCGCGTGCCCACCATGCGCACCCACCCCTCGCGGGTAGCGGAGACGGCGATATCGAAGTCGGCGCCATAGATGGCTTCGATCTCGCCGGCCTGCTCGGCCAGGATGCCCGAGAGCACGAGGCGCCCACCCTTGCGGCAGCGCGAGGCCAACAGCGGCTCCAACATGCGCAGCGGGTTGGTGAGGATGTTGGCCACGACCACGTCGTATTCGCGTGCGGGTGAGGCGTCGGGCAGGTAGAAGGCGATGTCGACCTTGTTCTGCTCGGCATTCTGGCGGCTGGCGACCATGGCCTGCGGGTCGATGTCCACACCGTGTGTTTCGCCGGCGCCCATCAGTTTCGCGGCGATGGCGAGGATGCCGGAGCCGCAGCCATAGTCGAGCACGGTCTCGCCCTGGCCGATTTCTTTGTCTAGCCACTGCAGGCACAGCCAGGTGGTGGGGTGGCTGCCCGTGCCGAAGGCCAGGCCCGGGTCAAGCGCGATATTGATGGCGTCGGCCGTCGGCTCGTGCCAGGTGGGGGTAATCCACAGGCGCTCGCTCACCTGGATGGGGTCGAACTGCGATTGCGTCAGGCGCACCCAGTCCTGCTCCTCGACCTTGGCGACCGTGTAGGTGGGCGCTTCCACGCCGGCCGCATTGGCTGCTGCGGCGACGATCAGGTCTGCGTCTGCACCTTCTTCCAGAAGTGCCACCACGACGCTGATGTCCCACAGCTGCTCCACCGGCTCACCCGGTTCGCCAAAGATGGGCTTTTCCGCAGCCGTGCCGGCCGCTGCGTCCTCGATGCTGACGCTGAGCGCACCCAGGTCGAAGAGGGCGTCGGATAGGCGCTCGGCGTGGGTGGAGTCGGCGTGGAGGCGGAGTTCTTGCCAGGGCATGGTGGTTCCAATCTGCATAAAGAAAACGGCGACCCAATGGGCCGCCGCTTATTTTAACACCGCGCTGCGAGCTTAACCGTGACGTTCAGCCAGCTTATGCTCGAGATAGTGGATGCTCGTGCCACCCTTGACGAACTCGGGGTCGACGAACAGTTCCTGGTGCAGCGGGATGTTCGTCTTGATGCCTTCCACGGCCATCTCGGACAGCGCCACGCGCATGCGCGCCATGGCCTGCTCGCGCGTGTCGCCATAGGCGATCACCTTGCCAATCATCGAATCGTAGTTCGGCGGCACGGTGTAGCCCTGGTAGATGTGCGAGTCGACACGAATGCCGGGGCCGCCGGGCGGGTGGTAGGTGAGGATCTTGCCCGGGCTGGGGATGAACTTGAACGGGTCTTCCGCGTTGATCCGACACTCCATGGCGTGGCCGCGCAGCACGATGTCCTTCTGGGCAAAGCGCAGCTTCTGGCCGGCGGCGATGCGGATCTGTTCCTGCACGATGTCGATGCCGGTGATCTGCTCCGTGACCGGATGCTCCACCTGCACGCGCGTGTTCATTTCGATAAAGTAGAACTCGCCGTTCTCGAACAGGAACTCGAAGGTACCGGCGCCGCGGTAGCCGATGCGGCGGCAGGCTTCGGCACAGGCTTCGCCGACCTTCTTGCGCTGCTTGTCGGTAATGCCGGGAGCGGGGGCTTCTTCGATCACCTTCTGGTGGCGGCGCTGCATGGAGCAGTCACGCTCGCCCAGGTAGACGGCGTTGCCGTACTCGTCGGCCAGCACCTGGATTTCGATATGGCGCGGGTTTTCGAGGAACTTCTCCATGTACACGGTCGGGTTGCCGAAGGCGGCACCCGCTTCCGTGCGGGTCATCTCGACCGACTTGATCAGGTCTTCCTCGGCACGCACCACGCGCATGCCGCGGCCGCCACCGCCACCGGCGGCTTTGATGATGACCGGGTAGCCCACGCGGCGGCCGATCTTGAGCATTTCTTCGTGGTCGTCCGGCAGGGCGCCATCGGAGCCGGGCACGCAGGGCACGCCCGCTGCCTTCATGGCGTCCTTCGCGCTCACCTTGTCGCCCATCATGCGGATGGAGTCGGGGCGCGGGCCGATAAACACGAAGCCGCTCTGTTCCACGCGCTCGGCGAAGTCGGCATTTTCCGACAGGAAGCCGTAGCCGGGGTGGATGGCCTGTGCATCGGTCACTTCGGCGGCCGAGATGATGGCCGGGATGTTCAGGTAGGACAGCGGCGAGGGCGCCGGGCCGATACAGACGGATTCGTCTGCCAGCTTGACGTACTTCGCCTCGCGATCGACTTCCGAATGGACGACGACCGTCTTGATGCCCATCTCGCGGCAGGCACGCTGCACGCGCAGTGCAATCTCGCCGCGATTGGCAATCAGAATCTTTTCAAACATCGGGAACCCCGCATTCGATTTTAGGCTGGGCGTCTGGCGTGATCGCGCTGGGGCTCTTGCCCGCACTTCAGCTGATCACGACGCCGCATGCTGGACTCAGCCGATGATGAACAGTGGTTCGCCGTATTCGACCGGCGTGCCGTTTTCGACCAGGATGGCCTTGATCACGCCACCCTTCTCGCATTCGATTTCGTTGAGCAGTTTCATCGCCTCGATGATGCACAAGGTGTCGCCCACGTTGACCGACTGGCCGACTTCGGCAAACGGTTTGGCGCCAGGGCTGGCGGCGCGGTAGAAAGTGCCCACCATGGGCGACTTGACCACGAAGCCTTCCGGCAGCGTGCTGGCGGGCTCGGCTGCGGGGGCGGCAGCGGCGGCAGGCGCGGCCATCGGGGCGGCCATGTGGTGCATCGGCGCCTGGGTGTACATCATGGGTGCGTTTTGCGATACGCGGGTAATGCGGACTTTTTCTTCGCCTTCGGTGACTTCAATCTCGGCGATACCGGATTCTTCAACGAGGTCGATCAGCTTCTTGAGCTTACGGAGATCCATGCCCGTTCCTTGTTTTATGTTGGGTGGTTTGCCGAGGACAGCTACGCTGTCCGGCTCAGGTACTGGATAGCGAAATCTAGCGCCGCGCCGTAGCCGGCCGGGCCCAAGCCGCAGACCACGCCCACGGCGAGATCCGAGAAGTAACTGTGGTGACGAAACGATTCTCGGGCGTGGACGTTGGAGAGATGCACTTCGACGAAGGGGATCTTCACGCCGGCCAGCGCATCGCGTAGCGCAATGCTGGTGTGGGTGAAGGCGGCCGGATTGATGATGATGAAGCCTGTGCCGTCGTCGAAAGCGGCGTGGACGCGCTCGATGAGCGCCGCCTCGCTATTGCTTTGAAACGTATTGCAGCCGAACCCAGCCGCGCGCGCGCGCTCGACCAGATTCTGGTCAACGCTGGCGAGCGTATCCGTCCCGTAGTATTGTGGCTCCCTTCGGCCCAACAGATTCAGATTGGGGCCGTGCAGTACCAAAATATTACGCGAATGTCCAGGCAAATTTTGCTTGGTGGGTTCGGTCATGGCGGCGAGTTTGCCGCAGATCGGCGCACGTTGTCCACCGTTGACCGAAAATTCAGTCAAGCAGCCGCTTGAATTTACGGGCTTTCTCTTGGTCTGCCAGCAAATACCTACGGGGCTTTCAGGGCTATTTCGTCGTCGAGGGCCGGTCGTCGGCTCGCTGCCATCTCGCTGCTATAATCTCGTGCATTCCCGAATTTTCCCCGTAGATCGCTACCAATGCAGTTGTCCGATTTCGATTACGAACTTCCTGAACACCTGATCGCGCAATTTCCGCCCGAAGTGCGCGGCGGAAGCCGGCTTTTACGTCTGCCGGCCGCAGGCGGCATGGAAGACCGCATGTTCGCCGATCTTCCACTGCTTTTGCGCCGCGGCGACCTCCTGGTGCTCAACGATACGCGCGTGATCAAGGCGCGCCTGTTCGGTAGCAAGGACAGCGGTGGTCAGATAGAGGCGCTGGTAGAGCGGGTGCTATCGGAATTCGAAGCGCTGGCGCAAATCCGCGCCAGCAAGTCGCCCAAGCCCGGTACCAAACTGGTATTCGGCGAGCGTTGGCAGGCCGAGATGATCGAGCGCCAGGGCGAGTTCTTTCGTCTGCGCTTCGACGAACCGGTGATGAGCGTGCTTGATGCGGCTGGTCGCCTGCCCCTGCCGCCCTATATTACCCATACACCGGACGCGACCGACGCGGAGCGCTACCAGACCGTCTATTCGCGCGAACCGGGTGCCGTTGCGGCGCCTACGGCCGGCCTGCACTTTACGGAAACGATGCTGGCCGATCTGGCCGCACAGGGCATCGCCCATGCCCGTGTCACCCTGCACGTGGGCGCCGGCACCTTCCAGCCCGTCCGCGTGGAAAACCTGGCCGAGCACCGCATGCACCACGAGCGCTATTCGATCCCGGCGGCCACGCTGGAAGCCATCCGCCGTACGCGGGCGGCTGGCGGGCGCATCGTTGCGGTAGGCACGACCAGCCTGCGTGCGCTGGAAGCAGCGTGCCAAGAGGGTGATTTCGCGGCGCCCGAAGGCGATACGGATATCTTTATCACACCGGGCTATGATTTCCGTGCCGTTGACGTATTGATAACCAATTTTCACCTGCCCAAGTCCACGCTCTTGATGCTGGTGTCGGCTTTCGCCGGCTACGATCGCATTCGTGCGGCTTACCGTCATGCCGTCGAGCGGGAATATCGCTTCTTCAGTTATGGCGACGCCATGCTATTGGAGCGAAAGTAGCGAATAGGGGCTTGCCGGATAGATCACGACGCTGGCATAAATAACAAAGCAGTGTCTGATACAGTCCCACCGTGCATACGATAGATGCGCGCCCACGATGCCCCTGCCATAATCGCCGTATGCCTGCCGATTCACCTACCGCACCACGCGTCGCTTTTCTGCCGCGCAATGAAAAGGGCCGCGATTTTGTCGTGGGGGATTTGCACGGCTGTCGCCGCGACCTAGAAGTCCTGCTCGTTGCAGCCGGCTTCAATCCGGGCAAGGGTGACCGCCTGTTCAGCACGGGCGACCTGGTCGACCGTGGACCGGATTCCATGGGCTGTCTGGGCCTACTGCGCCAGCCGTGGTTCTTTGGCGTGCTGGGTAACCACGAGCAAATGCTGCTCAATGCCATGAAGGGCGACGACGAGGCCATCGCCCTATCGGTGGCCAATGGCGGCGCGTGGGCGCTGGGTGGCATCCTGAAGCGCGACCCCATGCTCTATGCTGTGGGCCAGGCCATCGAGCGCCTACCCCATATCCTGGTCGTCGGCCCCGGCACGCCGGAACGTTTCAACCTGGTTCATGCCGCGCTGCTGCAGTCGCCTTCCAACCTCGCGTTGTACAGCGACGCTGATATTGACACCCACCTCGCCAAAGCCGACGACAAGGCGGTGGAACGCCTGATCTGGAGCCGCACGCTGGCCGACGTGGCCGCCGTCGCCTCGCTGCAGCGCAAGGGTCCGACCTGGCGCGACGGCCTGTCGCTCACCTACTGCGGCCATAACCCTGTGCCTTACCCTGTGATCTACGACTCGCACTGCCATGTCGACACGGGTGCGGGCTACGAGGGCAATGTGGATGTGAACCGCCAGGACAGCGGCGTGCCGAATAGGTTGACACTGGCCGAGCACCACGGCGGGAATCCCGTCTTCTATACGCGGTAAGGGCGCTTTGCGAATTGCGTAGATCAAGGTGTCAGTGCTCCGCCCGGGAAACCCGGGCGCTTGAGCTATGTGGAGTATGGACCGGTTCTCGCTGATTGAATCCACTCCCCCCGCCCTCGCCGCCGCGAGGGTGCCTCGCTGGCGCTCGTAGTTGGCAGTCATCGCAACGTCCGTCCCCCCCTCCGGTACAATACGCCCTTTAGATAAACACGCGCCGGACTGTACTCCGGTGGCGTCAGGAGCTTCCCATGCCGGACAACGGCCTGCGCTTTACCCTCAATACGACCAGCGACGGTGCCCGCCGCGGCACGCTGGAACTCAATCACGGCGTAGTCGAGACGCCCGTCTTCATGCCCGTGGGCACCTACGGCTCAGTCAAGGCCATGTCGCCCCTGGAGCTGAACGAGATCGGCGCGCAGATTGTGCTGGGCAATACTTTCCACCTCTGGCTGCGGCCGGGGCTGGACGTGGTGAGCCAGCACCAGGGCCTGCACCGCTTCATGGGCTGGGAAAAGCCCATCCTCACGGATTCGGGTGGCTTTCAGGTGTTCAGCCTGGGGGCATTGCGCAAGATTTCCGAAGAGGGCGTGAAATTCCAGTCGCCCGTGAACGGCGACCGGCTCTTCCTGACGCCGGAAGAATCCATGCGCATCCAGACGGTGCTGAACTCCGACGTCGTGATGATCTTCGACGAGTGCACGCCCTACCCGGCAGACGAGCGCGAGGCGGCCATCTCCATGCGCCTGTCGCAGCGCTGGGCGCGCCGCTCCAAGGACGAGTTCGTACGCCAAAACAACCCGAACGCATTATTCGGCATCGTACAGGGCGGCATGCACGAGCGCCTGCGCGACGAGAGCCTGGCCGGCCTCATGGACATCGGCTTCCATGGTTTCGCCATCGGCGGCCTGAGCGTGGGCGAGCCGAAGGAAGACTTCGCGCGCATCCTCGCGCACACGGCGCCGCAGCTGCCCACGGACAAGCCGCGCTACCTCATGGGCGTGGGTACGCCAGAAGACCTCGTGTACGGCGTATCGCAG
>JAFAKZ010000571.1 GCA_019234745.1 Burkholderiales bacterium | reverse complement strand
AAGAAGCGCTTGGGCTTTTGCAGCGCGTTGGCGTCCACGCCACCTGTCAGCACCTTGCCGGAGGCCGGGATGATGGTGTTGTAGGCGCGCGCGAGGCGGGTGATGGAGTCGAGCAGGATCACCACGTCCTTCTTGTGCTCGACTAGGCGCTTGGCCTTTTCGATGACCATTTCGGCGACCTGCACGTGGCGGGTGGCTGGTTCGTCGAAGGTCGACGCCACCACTTCGCCGCGCACGGTGCGCGTCATTTCCGTCACTTCTTCCGGGCGCTCGTCGATCAGCAGCACGATCATCGTCACGTCCGGATGGTTGGCCGTGATGGCGTGGGCGATGTGCGTGAGCATCACCGTCTTGCCGGACTTGGGCGAGGCGACGAGCAGGCCGCGTTGACCCTTGCCGATGGGGGCGATCAGGTCGATCACACGGCCTGTGATGTTCTCTTCGCTCTTGATGTCGCGTTCCAGGCGCAGGCGCTCGGTGGGGAACAGCGGCGTCAGGTTTTCGAACAGGATCTTGTTCTTGGTCGCTTCCGGCGCTTCGCCGTTGACGCGGTCGACTTTGACCAGGGCGAAATAGCGCTCGCCGTCCTTCGGCGTGCGGATTTCACCTTCGATGGTGTCGCCCGTATGCAGGTTGAAGCGGCGGATCTGGCTGGGGCTGACGTAGATATCGTCAGGGCCGGCCAGATAGGAGGTATCGGGGCTGCGCAGGAAGCCAAAACCGTCGGGCAGGACTTCGAGCGTGCCGTCGCCGAAAATGCTTTCGCCTTTCTTGGCCTGGCCCTTGAGCAAGGCGAAGATGAGGTCTTGCTTTCTCATCCGGTTGGCACCATCGATTTCATACGTGGTGGCCATTTCGACGAGTTCGGTGACGTGCTTGTGTTTCAGGTCGGACAAATGCATGTGCGCGTGTATTTCCAGGGGGTGGAAAATCGAAGAGAACGCTGGGGAAATGGAATCGGCTATTGCTTAGCCGGAAGTCGCCAAAGCCGGATCGCGGCGCGACTCAAAAGCTGCTGAAAAAGCTAACCCGGGTTTACCAGAGCCTCGCCGGGATTGCTTCGTGCTTCAGTAGCTTGTCGTTAAGACGTCTACCAATTGCTGCGACGTTTCCTATGGAGCTTAGTGGCCGCTGCGGACGATGTCAACGCAAGAGCGCTTTGGGGCGCTGCGGCTTTACAACATTCAGGTAGTGCCAGGGCCAAGCTGGGTGCGGCCTTGCGGCGCAATTGCCGGCGGCGGCCCTTGAAAACAAACGGGAACGGCAGCGCCATTCCCGTGAGTGCTGCATGCGATTACAGGTGGCTGTCGATAAAGGCCGTCAGCTGCGACTTGGACAGCGAACCGACCTTGGTAGCCACGACGCTGCCGCCCTTGAAGATCATCAGCGTGGGGATGCCGCGGATACCGAACTTCGGCGGCGTGCCTTGGTTATCGTCCACGTTCAGCTTGGACACCTTGAGGCGGCCGGCGTATTCGCCTGCGACTTCGTCCAGGATAGGAGCGATTGCCTTGCACGGACCGCACCATTCGGCCCAGTAGTCGACCAGAACCGGCGTACTGGCCTGCAGGACTTCCGTTTCGAAAGTGGCGTCGGTAATGTGGTGGATCAGATCGCTGCTCATCGTGTTCTCCAGAGTGTGGGGTCACGGCCGGATAGGGGGCCGGTACGGCCTGGGCGCTGCACTGCCTAACAATGGACAGACGTACCAAACCGCGGATGGTGCAATGCTACCTGAACAAACGTTCAACCGGAATGCCATGGCCGATTGAATGTTTGTATCGGTGCGATAGCTGGTTTGAGGGGTAGGGCGCAGCCTATTCGCGCAAGGCCGCAATCGCCTGGTCCAGGCGCTCGATGCCCGTCACCGCCATGCCCTCGATCGGTGCTTTCGGTGCATTCGCCTTGGGTACGATGGCGCGCGTGAAGCCCAGCTTGGCTGCCTCTTTCAGGCGCTCCTGGCCGCGCTGCACGGGGCGTACTTCGCCGGCCAGGCCCACTTCGCCGAAGATCACCAGCTTCTCGGGCAGCGGGCGGTTGCGCAGCGAGGACTGGATGGCCATGAGGATGGCGAGGTCGGCGGCCGGTTCGTTGATACGCACGCCGCCCACGGCGTTCACGAATACATCCTGGTCGAAGCAGGCGACGCCGGCATGGCGGTGCAGCACGGCCAGGAGGAGCGC
>JAFAKZ010000448.1 GCA_019234745.1 Burkholderiales bacterium | reverse complement strand
CGCGGTACGCGGGCCGACGGCTGGCGCGACGATGAGCTGCCGCGCCGTATCCGCTACTGGCTGGACGATATCCAGGTGCTGATTGCGCTGGTGCGCAGCGGCCGGGCGCTGGCGTATCTGCCGGACTTCGCGCTGGCGGACGAGCGCCTGGTGCGCTTGAGCGTGACGGATTGCCCGTTCAGCTGCGTGGAGGACGTGGTGCTGGCCTGGCAGCCGGCCACGGCGCATGGCTGGCATGGCTATGTGGCGGATTTTGCGGAGGCGGTTGCGGCCTACAGCTAGGCTAGACGTCGCTCAGGCTCCCTACATTGTCGAGCTCGATGTGTCTGCCGCTCTTGCCAACTTGGCAAGCTCCGCGCAGTAGCCGATGAACCCAAGTAGCACGTTCTGCCCGCGCATCCACGCAAGCAGATCGCCGCTGGCGGGCCATGGCTGCACCTGGACGTTGGCGAGGGTCGCGAGGCGCAGGGCGTGCATCACGTCGTGGCTGCCCACATCGTCGCCCGAGCCCTCGCCCTGGGCCGTGCAGGCGATATGCACCTTGCCGCGATAGCGCGCCAATATGGGCAGCAGGTCGCGCGGCCCCGGTGCGGTTGGAGAGGCCTCGAGCGCGGCCAAGTGCTCTGAATAGCGGCGGTCGCGCCAACACTCCGCCAGGCCAGCGTCGAGCAGGGAAAGGGGGTTCAGCGCCAGGATGCGCGAGGCGTTCAGTAGGCATCCAATCAGCAGTGCGGCGAAGCCACCGCGACCGTGGCCGATGCAGATCACATTCGTCGAACCCATCCTCGCCACCAGCGTGCGCAGATTGGCGGCAACGCCTTCCGCATCGTTGCCCAGGCCTTCTAGGCCGCGCTGCCAGGCTTGGCCGCTTACGTCGCGCAACACGATCTGGTTGAGCCGGCAGCCGTAGATTTGCTCCAGGCTGGCGCGCTCTTCAACGAACTCGAAGTCGGTGCCGTCGGCAAAGCAGATCAGCAGCGGTGCGCCGGGGGTGACCGTGTGTACCAATACCGCGCAATCTGCCGGTGCCGTCGCAGCGCGCGCGGCATCGAGCCGGGGAAACTGGCTGGGCCATTGCACCATGGCGGCCGCCGGTGCGGGCAGGGGAAGGGCGGGCCGTGGCAGCAAGGTGGGGTCGGCCGCATCGAACAGGCAATGCATCAGGATGGCGTCGAACTGCTGGTTCTCGCTCAGCCAATGGGTGACGGCGTGCTCGGCTTCAGGGTAGTAATGGTAGCGGACGCCCGGCAGGTCGGCGAAGCGCTGGCCGTGCATCACATCGAGGTTGACGGCGTTGGGCGCATTGACCCCGGCACTGGTGCCGAGCACAAGGTGCAGCGGCTTGGCGTAGCCATGCGCGCGGGCAAGCTCGGGCAGATCGGTCGTCAGCGTCGAGCTCGACGGTGGTAGCTCGGCCATGCTGCGGTGCCAGCGCATATCGTGGTAGCGCTCGGCAAATTGCGGCGAGAAGCTCGACAGGGCGCCAAAGCTGACGATGCGGTCGGCGTCGAGCAGGATGCCGTACAGGATGGCGGCGTAACCACCCATCGATTCGCCGATGCACCACACTTCGCTGGGCGTGACGGCGGCAATCAGGGCGCGCAGGCGCTCCGCCAGTTGCTCGGCCGAGTCGGCCACGCCTGTCACGCCGCGCAGATACCAGTGATTATTCCGGTCGCGCAGCATGATGCGGTTGATGGGGCGGCCAGTCATGCCTTCGAGTTTCTTGCTGCGGCCATACAGGTAGAAGTCGCTGGGCTTGTCCCACCCAACGTAGGCGAAGCTGATCAATAGGGGCGCGCCGGGTACCCAGGCGTCGATCAGCAGATCGCCCTGTTCGGCTTCCACTGCTGTGTTGTCGAGCGGCGGCAGTTCCCTGATTTGGCGCGCCAGCGCCGCTTGGTCCTGCCAGTTGAGCGGCTGCATCTCAAACCTCGCTGTAGGTGCGGTAGTTGCTGCTGAAATCGTTGTCGAACACGAAGTTCGTGAACGACATCGTGCAGGACACGTCGAGCGCTTCGACGAAATGCCAATGCCCGATGGGCAGGAAGAGCAGCTCGCCAGGATGCAGGATCACCTCCTGGATGGTGGCGTCCTTCAGGAGCGGGAAGCGCTCGTAGTCGATCGCGTTGCCGTCCACGGGCGTGTAGCAGTGCAGGTGGTTGTAGGTGAGCGGCAGCTGGTGTGCGGGGATCAGCAGCACGCGCTTGCGGCCGATGACCTGGGCCATGAAGTTATTGGTCAGGTCGTGATGGAAGGGCGTCAAGGTGCCGGCCGGCCCGAGCCAGAAATAACCCGCCATCGGGTCGCTGCCATCCAGGTATTCCGGCAGCTGGGTGATGTCGCCCCACAGCTCCTGGATGGCCTTCTTGTTGTGGCCGCTGTTATTGGCCGTCATGTAGAAGTTGTTGGTCACGCCGGCGCTGCGCACCGTTTCGACGTACTGGCCGAACGCCATCGTGCGCTTGTGCTTGGGTTGGTTGACCTCGTAGTCGGGATCGCCATCGCGGCCAAACTGCACCTCGACCTCGCGCTCGCCCAGCGTGTCGGCGAAATAGTCGAGGTTCCACTTCTGCATGGCCGGCCACTCGCCCAGCATGCCCGTGATGATCACGGCCCGGTTCTGCG
Organism: Burkholderiales bacterium; assembly: GCA_019234745.1. Taxonomy (GTDB): domain Bacteria; phylum Pseudomonadota; class Gammaproteobacteria; order Burkholderiales; family Chitinimonadaceae; genus JAFAKZ01. Next base: position 16,460 of record JAFAKZ010000448.1, on the reverse strand, counting down.
AGTAGTAGTCGCGCAGGAATTCGTCGCGGCTAATGCGTTCGCGCCGTTCGACCTTGGTGGCGTCGGGGTGCATGCGCGTGAGCCTGGATAGCGTCTCCAAGAGCCAGTCGCGCTTGGCCAAGCGCGCCCGCATGCGCGCGATGGGCCGCAGATAGGGGCTGGCGATGGCTGCGCGTATCTCGCGCTCCGCTTCCAGGCGAGGAATACCGGCCTGCATCATGGTGGCGTGCAGGGTGGCAGGATTGCCGCCCAGCAGGAGATTTTCGCTGATCCAGCTGCGCCAGCTGTCGTCCACCTTTGCCATATTCAATTTCATCTGCATCTGCACGCGATTCTCCTCTGTACCGGACGTTGGATTTATGGCGCAAAATGCTATGTCAATTGGGTGTTTCCTGTATACGTGACAAATATGGTTTGCCTACGTCAGTGCGCATGGGTGTGGTGGGGAGGCAACGGAAGACGGGGCGGCGTATCGAGTAGGGCGTAACAGCGAAGTCGTTACGCCGCATGTGTCGCTTGGATGGCGTGCGGCATTGATGCATTCATCCGGCGCAACGACTTCGCTGTTGCGCCCGGGTTGCGTGTGCCCGTTGTGTCAGCTATTTGATCAGGCGTCCAGGACGCGCAGATGGCGTCGCACCGAGAGCGTCGCGCCGATCAGGCTCAGTAACAGCACTACGGCCAGCGTGGCGGCGCCCGCCGTCGCATCAGGTAGGGAGAGCGAGAACTGCTCGCCATACAACATGGCCAGCTTGCCAACGGGCCCCGACAGCCGGCTCAGCGCAATGGCGACAACGCCCAGCCCCACCAGGCTGCCCAGGATGCCCTGCATGATGGCGAAATAGAGGAAGGGCCTGCGGATAAAGCTGTCCGTGGCGCCGATGAGCTTGCTCACCTCAATCTCGTCGCGGCGGGTGAGGATCTGCAGGCGGATCATATTGGCCGTGATTAGCAGCAACCCCGCGCCCAGCACGGCGGCGACCGTCGTGGTCGTTTCGCGGCCCAGTGACACGATGGCGGCCAGGCGCCGGGCCCAGTCGGCGTCCATCTGTACTTCGTCGACGGCCGGGTCGGCCTTGAGCTGGTTGGCAAGCTTATCAAGCGCATCGGGACTGCCGTCGCGCAGCATCAGGCTGAAGGTGTCGGGCAGCGGGTTGTTCGGTAGGCCGGCCACCAATCCACCCATGCCGCTGGATTTTTCCAGCTCGTGCAGCGCTTCGTCGCGGCCGATACGGTGGTAGCTGGCGACGATGTCGTTCTGCTTGAGCAGCGTTTCTACGCGGCCCTCGTCCGCGCCGTTGGCGTCTGTCTTCAGGAAGACGCTGGCCTGCGGGTCGCTCGGCAGGCGCCCGGCCAGGGTCTGCAGATTGGTGACCAGCGTATAGAGGCCCAAGGGCAGGGCGACGGCGATGCCTACCACCAGCAGGTTGAGCGACGAAGCGAGCGGGTTGGCGGCGAACAGGCGCAGGGTGGAGCCGAGCGCGAGGCGATGCAGGCGTAGCCAGTGTCTCATTGCGTGAATTGCCCCTTGTTGAGCCGCAGGATGCGCCGGCCGTAGTCGGCCATCAGCGTTTCGTCGTGGGCCGAGATGACGATGGTCACACCGACCTGGTGGAAGCTCTTGAACAGCTCCATGATGTCGAGTGCGTAGGCGCGGTCGAGGTTGCCCGTGGGTTCGTCCGCCAGCAGGATGCTCGGGCGGTGTACCACGGCGCGCGCGATGCACAGGCGCTGTTGCTCGCCGCCCGAGAGCGAGATCGGGTTCATCTTCTCGCGGCCCAGGAGGCCCACTTTATCGAGCGCGGCACGGGCGCGGCGGGCTGCATCACGGCGGTCGTAGCCGACGATGTCGAGCGGCAGCATGACGTTGTCGAACACACTGCGGTCGAACAGGATCTTGTGGTCCTGGAAGATCAGGCCGATATGGCGCCGCACGAAGGGCACGGCGCCACGGCGGATGGCGGCGAGGTTCTGGCCGTTCACCACGACGGAGCCGGCCGTGGGCCGCTCGATGCCGGCGACGAGTTTGAGCAGCGTCGATTTGCCCGCACCCGAGTGCCCGGCCAGGAACACGAGCTCGCCCGTGTCGATCTGGAAGCTCAGGTTCTTGAGCGCTTCATAGCCGCCCGTGTAGCGCTTGGTGACTTGGTTGAATTGGATCATTTGAACCTTATTCGATCAACGCGTCCACGTAGTCCTTGGCCTCGAACGGCCGCAAATCGTCGATACCTTCACCCACGCCGATAAAGCGCAGGGGGATGGGCTTCTGCTTGGCGATGCCGGCAATCACGCCGCCCTTGGCCGTGCCGTCGAGCTTGGTCAGCACGAGGCCCGTCAAGCCTAGCGCATCATCGAAGGCTTTGACTTGCGCGAGTGCGTTCTGGCCTGTATTGGCGTCGAGTACAAGCAACACTTCGTGCGGCCCGGTCGGGTCGGCCTTGGCGATCACGCGCTTGACCTTGGCGATCTCGTCCATCAGGTGCAGCTGCGTCGGCAGGCGGCCGGCCGTGTCGGCCAGCACGATATCGATACCGCGCGCCTTGGCCGCATTGATGGCGTCGAAGCAGACGGCTGCCGAATCGCCGCCGTCCTGTGCGATCACCGTCACATTGTTGCGCTCGCCCCAGGCCACCAGCTGCTCGCGCGCAGCGGCGCGGAAGGTGTCGCCTGCAGCGAGCAGCACGCTCTTGCCCTGCGACTGGAAATACTTGGCCAGCTTGCCGATGCTGGTCGTCTTGCCCGCACCGTTCACGCCCGCCACCATGATGATGAAGGGTTTGTGGCCTTCGACCACGAGCGGCTTTTCGATCGGTGCGATTAGATCAGATAGTGCTTCCTTGAGCGCGCCGCGCAATTCGGCGCCGTCCTTCAGGCCTGCCAGCGTCACGCGGTCGCGCACGCGCTTGAGCAGGTCGGTGGTGGCATCCACGCCCATATCGGCCGTCAAGAGAACCGTCTCCAGCTCTTCGTACAGGTCCTCATCGATCTTGCCGCCGCCGAACACGGCCGCGAGTTCCTTGCCCAGCTTGTCGCGCGTCTTGGCAAGGCCGGCCTTCAGCTTGTATTGCCAGACCTCGCGGCTCGCCTCCGCCACGTCGCGGGCGAGGACGGTCACATCCGTATTGAGGACCTTCCAGAGCTTCTGGCCCCAGCCGGGTTGATTGTCTTGTGGTGCTTGATTGTCGGACATCGTTAATCTTCTAAAATCGGTAACTGCCTAAAATTCGGATAGGATTCTAGCCTGTCCCACCGCGCTGCCCAACTCCCACGATGGTGAAACCTACCAAATCCGCCCGCCAGAACAATCAATTACGCATTGTCGGTGGGGAATTCCGCCGCCGCGTCCTCAGCTTTCCCGATGGCGAAGGCCTACGCCCCACGCCGGACCGCGTGCGCGAGACGCTGTTCAACTGGTTGGGGCAGGAGCTGCCAGGCTGGTCCTGCCTCGACCTGTTCGCCGGTAGCGGTGCGCTCGGCTTCGAGGCGGCATCACGCGGCGCCAAGCGCGTGGTGATGGTGGAGCAGGCTCGGCCGGCCGTAGCGGCGCTCAAGCAGAACAAGGAGTTGCTCAAGGCGAGTGCCGTCGACGTGGTGGCAGGCGACGCGCTGGCCTGGCTGGGCCGCTGTGCCGAGCGCTTCGATCTGGTCATGCTCGACCCGCCCTTCGCCAGCGATTTCCTGCCGCGCGTACTGGCGCAACTGGCGCCTGTGCTGAGCGAGGATGCCTACGTCTATATCGAAACGGGCAACTGGCCCGACCTGGCCGGCTGGACCGTGCTGCGCGAAGGCAAGGCGGGCGTCGTGCGCTACGGCCTGATCCAAGCAGAGGCCTAAAACGCAATCGCCACACCTGGGTGATGTGGCGATTGCGTCTAACTACTACTTATTTCTTCTTGCCGGGGTTGGCTGGTGCAGCTTCCGGCATCGCGCCGGGCGGCGGCACCTGCCACGGCAACGGTACGCCCTGGCCGTTTACGCTCAGCTGGCCGGCATTCCATTCCGCGCTGGTCGACAGCATATCGCCCTGTTCGCGGATCAGGTTGTGATCCAGCAGCTTGTGGATCTGGCTTTCCATCAGGTTGCGCGCCAGGTTGTCCAGGTCCGAGGTATCCGGGTGCTCGCCGCTTTCCGTATCGGTGGCGATCATGCCGCGCGCCTGCCATAGCACGTAGGTCTCGATCACCTGTTTGGGCAGCGTTAGGTCGGCGTGCGCCTGCAGGCGTTCCAGTAGCTTGATCGGCGTATCCAGGTCGCTGTCCTGGAAGCCCTTGAGCGCCAGGTTGGCGTGTACGCTCACTTCGCCCTCCGGCAGCTTGACGGATAGTTCCTTGATGGCTAGCGACGGATCGTTCTTCAGCAAGGGCAGGCCCTGCTTGCGGAACACGTCGAACATCTTGCGCGCCTGCTCCTTCGGGTCCGTCACTTCACGCTCGATCTTCGCTACCGCTTCCTTCAGGACATAGAGCGTTGGGGCGTGCAGGTGGTTGGCCGCCACGGACAGCTTGGCCGGGCCGTAGGCCTTGTCGTTAAGCACGATGGACTTGAGGCCGATATCGCCCGTGGAATTGATGAAGTCCCCATCGGCCTTCGTTTCCACAAGGTAGTTGATGCCCTCGAGCTTGATATCGAGCGGCTTGTCGCCTTCCGTCAGTTTCAGTGCGGCGGAATCCAGCGTCAGCTTGCCCGTACCCAGCATGATGCCGGCGGCACCGCGCTCGTTATGCGTTTCGAAGTTCAGGTTCTTGATCTCGAACGTGCCCTTGGGGCCGGCCTCGAAGCGCAGGCCAGGGGCGACGGCCTTGATGTCGATGCGGTTGAAGTCGCCGCCGTAGGCGATGGAGCTATCGAAGCCCTTCCATTCGGACTTGACCTTGGCCAGTGTCTCCTCATAGGTGAAGCTCGGAATCTTCACCGTGAACACGCCATCGTCGTTGAAGCGGATGCGGTTCTCAATCTGCAGGGGCTTTTGGTCGCCGAATACCTTCGTGAGCCACTTCTGCGACTCGGCGCTGAATTCGATATCCGTCACCACGTCCGCCTTCAGCGGCGTGAAGTCGCCCTGCAGCAGGCGCGGCAGTGGGCCGTGGTGGATGGTCTGCGTGTAGGTGACCTGCAGGTTCGGCACTTCTTCGCCAGCCATCTTCAGCATTTCCACATAGGGCTGCAACAGCGTGCCGTTCAGGCCGATGGTGGTGCGCTCGTGCGAAGTAAACAGCCCGCGCTGGTAGCTGCGCGACTTCACGACGAAGTAGGGAAGGTCGGCGATCAGCTTGTGCTGCTTTTCCAGCGTGACTTCGGCCTGCTTGCCGGCCCACCAACTGGCGCCCGTATAGGCGATGGCGACAATGCCGACGGCGGCAGCGATATAGATAGGCGTCTTCTTCACGCGGGGACCTTCGTTACGGTGTAGGTGCTAAGTGGTGAGTGAGGCGGAAAATGTTCCGGCGCCGGGGGAGTTTAATCGCATCCGGCGCCGAAACCTATCACTTGAACGTTCAGATACCCTTGGCCAGTTCGACGGCGCGGCCGATATAGCTCGACGGTGTCATTTCGAACAGCCGGGCCTTTTCCGCGTCAGGGATGGCCAGCGTACGGATAAAGCTGTGCAGCGTGTCGCGCGTGATCCCGCCCTTGCCGCGTGTCAGCTCCTTGAGCTGCTCGTAGGCATTCGGCACGGAGTAGCGGCGCATCACGGTCTGGATGGGTTCGGCCAGCACTTCCCAGTTGGCGTCGAGGTCTTCCAGCATGGCTTGCGGGTTGGCTTCCAGCTTATCCAGGCCCTTGATGGCCGAGGCATAGCCCAGCACGCTGTAGCCCAGCGCCACGCCCATATTGCGCAGCACCGTGGAGTCCGTCAGGTCACGCTGCCAGCGCGAGATGGGCAGCTTCTGCGACAGGTGGGTCAAGAGCGCATTGGCCAGGCCCAGGTTGCCTTCGGAATTCTCGAAGTCGATCGGGTTGACCTTGTGCGGCATGGTGGAGGAGCCTACTTCGCCTTCCTTGACCTTCTGCTTGAAGAAGCCCAGCGAGATATAGCCCCAGATGTCTCGGTTCATGTCGACCAGGATCGTGTTCGCGCGGGCGATGTTGTCGTACAACTCGCTCATGTAGTCGTGCGGTTCGATCTGGATCGTGTAGGGGTTGAAGGTGATGCCCAGCGACTCGACGAAGCGCTGCGCGAAGGCGGGCCAATCGAGGTTGGGGTAGGCGGACAGGTGGGCGTTATAGTTGCCCACGGCGCCGTTGATCTTGCCCAGCAGTTCCACCTCGGCGATGCGCTTGGCCTGGCGCTCCAGGCGGTAGGCGATGTTGGCCATTTCCTTGCCCATGGTGGTGGGCGTGGCTGGCTGGCCGTGCGTACGCGACATCATGGGCTTGTCGGCCAGGGCGTGTGCCAGCGCCTTCAGGCGGGCGATGATCTTGTGCAGGTCGGGCAGCACGACGCTGTCGCGGCCAACCTTGAGCATCAAGGCGTGCGACAGGTTGTTGATGTCTTCCGAGGTGCAGGCGAAGTGCAGGAATTCCGTGACGGGGCCGATTTCCGGGTTGCCGGAGAGGCGTTCCTTCAGCCAGTACTCCACGGCCTTGACGTCGTGGTTGGTACGGCTCTCGATGGCCTTCACTTCGTCCGCATGTGCCGTGGAGAAGTTGGCGACGACCTCATCGAGCTCGGCGATGGTGGCAGCCGAGAAGGCCGGCACTTCGGCGATGCCTTGTTCGGCGGCCAGCGCCTTGAGCCATTCCACTTCCACCTTGACCCGGTGCTTGATCAGCGCGTATTCGCTGAAGCAGTCGCGCAGCGCATTCACTTGCTTGTGATAGCGGCCGTCGAGCGGCGAGAGGGCGGTGAGGGTGGAAAGCGTCATGGCTATGTACCTGGGCGGCAAGGGAAACGCGCGATTGTATCACGGCGGTGGGAGTGCATAGTTGTGTGGGTGTCAAGCGGTAGCGACGCCGCGGGGGAACCTCTCTTCGCTCGATGCACCTGATCACTTTCCTAGATGCTCGACGGGCTTGGCTGATATCGGTGGTCGTCGGGATGCGCTTCGCTGTCCCTGTTTGAGCGGCGATGTCCTTGGGGTCGTCGCGCACGTGCCGCCACCAAACAAGCATGGCGGGCTAGCCGAAAGCGTAACCCGCCACGCGTCGGTTGGTTGTGAAGCCTAACTCAGCTCGCTCGCTCACCCTTGAACGTAAGCCCCGACGCCTGCAGCGTCACGCCGACGACCTTGCCGTTCTCGGCGTGGGCGAAGTCGAGTTGCGAACCGGAGCTGGGGCGGTAGAAGTGGTCGGCGCTCTTGGCGACGAAGGGCGAGGGGCCGCTGGTGGTAAGGCCGGTGGCGACCACGTCCAGCACGAGGGTGCCATCCTTGAGGCTGACGTCGATGATCATGTCGGCCGGGAGGTCCATGGCGCCGGCAGGGGCGATGGAGGTGACGCGGTAGTGGCCCACGTACTGCTGCATCGTGGCGTCTGGCAGCTGCACGCCTTGCGCGGCATCCGACGTCTTCTCGGCGGCGGGCGCCTGCGCGACTTCCTTGACGGCCGGGTCCCAATGTTCGGCGATCTTGCCGTGCTCGATGCGGAACATGTCGAACCAGGTCGTGTTGTAGGTCTTGCCCTTGTTCTGCGGGTCGGCCTTGGGTTCGACGAAGCTCAGGACCACGTAGTCGCCCTCGGCCACGATGGAGATGAGCGGTGCTTGGACGGTGGGGGCGATGGCGTGCGGCTTGGCGAAGGTGGAAAAGAAGGAGACGAAGCCGGCACGGCCCGTGGGGACGTTCGGGTTGTGCTGGATATAGCTCTCTGTCAGGTACTTGTCGGCCAGGTCCAGGTGCTGCCCTTCCAGCACTTCGCGCCAGAAGTCGTACACAAGGCGCTTGTTCGCGGCCAGTTTGAGATCCTTGGAGGCCAGCATATTGGCCTGGCTCGGCATATCGGCCGCTGCGGCCGCGGACATCAAGGGCGCGCACAGCGCCAGGGCGAGCGCACAGCGCCCGATCAGCTTGTTCATCGACTTCTCCATATCCAGTGTATTTGAAAGGCATCCGCGCCCGGCGCTTGTTTCGCCGAGCCGATGCGCACACTAGGCAAGCGTCCCCGATGCGTAAACGCGCGTGCGACGAAGGGCTCAACTTCGCGATGAGCTGTATCCAAAGCGGCCTGGCTTGACTCAGCGACGCTCTTCCATCAGGCCCAGCACATTGCATTCGCCGTCCTCGAATACGGCCATCCACAATTCGTGGTCGGGCAGGCGGGCGACCATATGTGGCGCCTCGCGCTCGGTAGCGCCGGCCGCCTTTAGTCGGGCGTAGCTGGCGTCCAGGTTGTCGACACGGTAATAGAGTACGGAGCCGTTGCCTGCCGGTACGCCCTCCGGTCGCGACAGCATCAGCCGCACACCGCCGCAGTCGAAGAAGGCGAGACCGGGCGGCGCACTGAACAGGAAGCGCAGCCCCAATACGTCCCGGTAGAAGGCCGTGGCGCGGTCGACGTCGTGCACGGGCAGGGCGATCTGGCCGATGGCGGTGGGCGTGGTCATGGCGGGCTCCGGATATCGTGTGCCGATCGGACGGCAATCTTATCTATAACGCATGGGAGGGGAGGGCATATGGCCAGCGAGGAATACGATGTATTGGAGCGCGAGGTAAATGCCGCCTTGACTGCGGAGCAAAGGCAAGTGCGCGACGCAATCATTGCGGAATTCGATGGGTTGGCGAGGCGGCTTGCGCCACTGCCGGCCGGGGCCGCGGCACCGCCCTTTGTATTGCCGTCGGGCGATGGGAGGCTGGTAGGCTTGAACCAGCTCCTGGCCGACGGGCCTGCGCTGATCCATTTCTATCGTGGCCATTGGTGCAATATTTGCCGGCACGAATTGAAGACCTTTGCCCGTACCCAGCACCGCTTCGACGAACTGGGTGTGCGCCTCGCCTTTATCTCGCCCGATTCGGTGGAGGATGCGCGGCGGGTTGGCGAAACATTTGGCCTGGGGTTGGACATGCTGTCCGACACGGGAGGGCGCGTGGCGCGCGATTTTGGCGTTGAGGTGCGGCTCAACGAGGCGAATCGCGCCTTGTACGATACTACTGGCGTTACTTTGTCCGCGTGCGACGCCGAACCGTGCTGGTCGCTGCCCACGCCATCTTCCTTCCTAGTCGGACCGGACCGCACCATACTCTACAGCCATCAGGAAACCAGTTTGCGCACGCGGCTTGACCCCGTGGACATGGTCATTGCACTGAAGAGCCTACTGCCCGCCGCCTGATTGACGTCGCGTATGCTGTGCCAAGGCCCATTCCACGTGCTCGCGTACCAGCGGGGATGGGTCGTCGCGGCGTGCCTCCAATGCTGCGAACACGGCCGGCGTGCTGGGCGCATTGCCCAGGCCCACGGCGATATTGCGCAGCCAGCGTTCGTGCCCGATGCGGTAGATGGCCGTGCCGGCGAGCCGCGCCAGGAAGGTTGCCTCGTCCCAGCCGAACAGCTCCGCCAGGCTGATGTCGTCCAAGCCGTTGCGCACCGCGAAGTCTGCCTCGCCGCTATCTACTGCGAAGCGGTTCCAGGGGCAGGCAAGCTGGCAGTCGTCGCAGCCATATACGCGGTTGCCTATCAACGGCCTGAGTTCCTCGGGGATGGCGCCTTTGAGCTCGATGGTGAGATAAGAAATGCAGCGCCGGGCGTCCAGCCGGTACGGGCCGATGATGGCTTGCGTGGGGCAGATGTCGATGCAGCGCGTGCAGCGGCCGCAGTGTTCCTGCGGCAGCGGCGGGTCGACGGGCAGGGGCAGGTCCGTGAACAATTCGCCCAGGAAGAAGAAGGAGCCGTGCTCGCGCGTAAGCAGCAGTGTGTGCTTGCCGCGCCAGCCCAGGCCGGCGCGCGCGGCGGCCTCGATTTCCATGACGGGGGCGGAATCGACGAAGGCGCGCTGGCCGCGCTGGCCGACTTCCGCGACAATACGGTCCGCCAGCTTCTGTATGCGGTTACGCAACACCTTGTGGTAGTCGCGGCCCAGGGCATAGCGCGAGATAAAGGCCGCTTCGCCGTTGGTCAACACGGCCTCGCTATCCTTGGCCGCAGGTGGCCGGTAGTTCATGCGTAGCGAGATCACGCGCAGCGTACCGGGCACCAGTTCGCTCGGCCGCGCACGCTTGCTGCCGTGCGCTGCCATATAATCCATCTCGCCGTGAAAGCCGGCCGCCAGCCAGGCATCGAGATGCTTGCCGGCCGCCTGGCCCAGGTCGGCGTCGCCGATCACGGCCGCATCGAAGCCCAGCGCCGCCGCCCATTCCTTGATCTGGGCGGCGAGCGCGGCCCAATCGTATTCCTCTGCGGATTCGTTCAACGCATGCATGCCCCCAATCATACCCTTTCCGCCTACCTGCCTGATGAAGCAGCCACGCTGGCTGCGGGCGAAATGCTGGCGACAGCACTTAGGCCGGGGCTGACGGTCTACCTTCTAGGCGACTTGGGTGCCGGCAAGACGACGCTGACGCGGGGGCTGTTGCGGGGTCTGGGTTATGCAGGAAAAGTGAAAAGTCCGACCTATACACTGGTTGAACCTTACGTAATTTCTAACTTATACTTGCATCACTTTGATTTGTATCGGTTTGCTGATCCGCTCGAATGGGAGGATGCTGGCTTTAGGGATATGTTCAATCCCGAGAGCGTGTGTGTGGTCGAATGGCCCGACAAGGCGGCAGGGCTCCTGCCTGAGCCCGATTGGACGATCGAACTGCAACCGCGCGATGAAGGCCGGTGTTTGACTTTAACTGCTGGTAGCGCAAACGGAATACGATGCCTCACCCACTTGACCGCTTTCGACACGACCCCTCCCGCCGCCTGATGCTGCGGGGCGCGGTGGCGACGCTATTGTTTGGCGTTGCCGGGCGCGCCATGGCGGGTAGCGCCGTCGTCGCGGTCCGCGTCTGGCCAGCCAAGGCCTATACCCGCATCACGCTGGAATCCGACGCGGCCCTCAAGTTCAACCAATTCATGGTGCCCGACCCCGATCGCCTGGTCGTCGACCTGGAAGGCGCCGACTGGAACAACGAACTCGCCAATATCGCCGCCCGCATCGGCACGGACGACCCCTATGTCAAGCAGCTGCGCGCCGGCCGCTTCAAGCCGGGCGTGGTGCGCGTGGTGCTGGACCTGAAGACGGAAGTAAAGCCGCAGGTGTTTACGCTGGAACCCTATGGCGAATACAAGCACCGCCTGGTGATCGACCTCTACCCGGCCAAGGCGGAAGATCCGCTCCTGAGCTTTGGCGACGACGGTGGCAAGCCCGATGTGGCGAAGCCGGAAGCCAATGCGCCAACCACGGTCGCGAAAGCCGACAAGGCTGAAAAGGGCGACAAGGCCAACAAGCAGAACACGATCTCGCGCGACAAGCTCAATACCACGCGCATGGTCACCATCATGATCGACCCCGGCCATGGCGGCGAAGACCCGGGCGCCATCGGCAAGGGTGGTACCTACGAGAAGACGGTCACGCTCGCCATCGGCAAGAAGCTCAAGGCGCTCTTGGACGACCAGCCCAATATGCGCGCCGTACTCACGCGCGACGACGACTTCTTCGTGCCGCTGGGTGAGCGCGTGGTGAAGGCGCGCAAGGTCAATGCCGACCTGTTCATGTCCATCCATGCCGACGCCTTCGTACGCCCCGATGCGCGCGGCTCGTCCGTGTTTGCGCTGTCCGAAGGGGGCGCCAGCAGCACGGCGGCCAAGTGGCTTGCCCAGACGCAGAACGATTCCGACCTGATCGGCGGCGTGCGCCTGAGCGTGAAGGACCCCTACCTGGCCCACACCCTGTTCGACCTGACGCAGACGGCTACGATCAACGATAGTCTCAAGTTCGGCCGCGCCATGTTGGGCTCCATCGGCGAGGTCAACCGCCTGCACCACGGTTCCGTCGAGCAGGCGGCGTTTGCCGTGCTCAAGGCGCCCGATATTCCCTCCATCCTGGTCGAGACGGCGTTTATCTCGAACCCGGAAGAAGAGAAGCGCTTGATCGACGAGGATTATCAGGACAAGATGGCGTCCGCCCTGTTGGCGGGTTTGCAGCATTACCTGGCCAAGAACCCGCCGCTGGCACGCAATACCCTGGCCGAGAGTTGATTTCCGCCGCGCAAGAGCAGCACCGCAGCACCCCCGATGCAGTCAATCTAAAAATGACGGAGTTGAGACGTATGAGACCGAAGAAAGTCGTGGCGCTTGCGACCATCTGTGTATTGGTTGCTGCCAAGGCACTGCTGGGCTGATCACCCGGCAGCCATGCAAAACGGCCCTTCGGGGCCGTTTTGCTTTACGGTGTTTCCCGGGACTGTCGTATTGGCGCGACGCCGTGTGCGGCTCGCAGATTTTGCGCCTATCCTACGGAAACGACGCTATTGCGGGCTTTGCGGCAGTGGTGATGAATTGGTCTGTGATGTCGATCAAACAGCCAAGCAAGCGCTCGGGTAGCGCTGTATCAAAACTGTAATAGACTGCGACGACACTTAAGAAGATTGCCAGCGGCGCAAAACCGACTGGACCGTCTCCTCTCTGACCACCAATCGGGAAATCTAGGACATGAAGCTTCGCGCACTCGCGGCGGCCTGCTCGGCCGCATTCGTATTGATCGCCTGTAACGGGGACGGCGGCGGCTCGTCCAGCTCATCGGCCCCGTCCACCGTATCCATTTCCGGCGTGGCCGCAACGGGTGTGCCCGTCGTCGGTACCGTCGTGACGGTTACCGACGTCAAGGGAAATACGGCGCAGAGTAGCCCGACCGACGCGAACGGCAACTTCACTGTCAGCGTTACGGGCATGACGGGCCCCTTCGTGCTGACTTCCGCCTTCACCGATGGGGACGGTACGCAAGGTGTACTGTCGTCCGTGGTGGATGGTTCGGGCAGCCTGACGGCCAACCTCAACGCGCTTTCGTCCTTTATTACGACGAACGTGTTCAACGCCAATCTGACGGCAGCACCGACGGCTTCGCAGATCACGGCCGCAGGCGTGACCGACGCCAAGATCAGTGCAGCTACGTCGGGCGTGCTGACTACGCTTGCGCCACTTTACGCCGCGCTGAGCGTGCCGGCCGGGCTCAACCCGATCACGACGCCCATGGCGGCGAACCCATCCGACCCCATCGACAACCTGCTGGATGTGACGCACCCGATCGTGCACAACGGTACGGTGTCGGCTGGCGGCCAGCTCGTCTACCTGGCGGCTCCTGGGCAAGCGGTCCCCGTGCTGAACCAGTCGTTCAGCCCGGTCAATCTTCAGATCCTGAGCGCCCAGTTGGCGGCGGGGACGACCACCCCCATCACGAACGTCATCGTCGTGGTCGGTGAAAACCAGACCTTCGACGGCCTGTTCGGCGGCTTCCAGCCGCTCAAGGGCAGCGGCCAGACGGTCAACAACCTGTTGTCCGAAGGCATCATCAATGCCGACGGGACGCCCGGCCCGAACTTCAAGCTGGCGGCGCAGACGCAGGGCAATATCCAGTCCAGCTACAGCATCAGCCCGAGCCGCGCGTCCAGCTACTCGGCCCTGCCGCAGCCGTTCCTGACGGGCATCCTGGAACCGAATCTGAGCTACGCGCCGAACGCGCCCGATCCGCGCTTCCCTTCGACGCTGCCGAACGGCCCGTTCCAGATCACCAAGTATGTGCCTTACGCCACGGCCACCTCGGCCACGGGCGACCCGGTGCACCGCTTCTTCCAGATGTGGCAGCAAACGGGCGGCGACAACTCGCAGCACGATATGTTCGTGTGGCCCGCCACGCAGGTGGGCCAGGGCGGCGGCACCACCGGCATCACGGCGGCCAACCCGGGCCAGGGCGGCGAGCTGATGGGCTTCGTCAATATGCAGACGGGCGACGCGCCTTACTTCAACGCATTGGCGCAGCAGTTCGCCGTCAGCGACAACTACCACCAGTGGATCATGGGTGGCACGGGCATGAACTTCTTTGCCCTCGCCACCGCTGACCTGCCTTGGTTCAACTACAACGGCCAGGTTATCGCACCGCCCTTGAACCAGATCGAAAACCCGAACCCGACCCCGGGTACGGCCGACTTCTTCCTGAACGACGGCTACGAGGGTGGTTCCTACGTGAACTGTTCCGATCCGAACCAGCCAGGTGTGTCGGCCATCCTTTCCTACCTGCAGACCAAGGGCGTGCCCAGCAACTGCGACGCCGGCAAGTACTATCTGGTCAACAACTACAGCCCGGCGTTTGACATGAACGGCGTGCCGCAGCCGATCGGTCCGAACAACTACAACTACCCGGCACAGACCGTGCCGACCATCGGCGACGCGCTGTCGGCCAAGGGTGTGAGCTGGAAGTGGTACACGGGTGCCCGTAACCCGGCCGATGTGGTAGCCGATGCGCAGCAGTTCGGCGTGCCGGTGCCGGTGGCGCAGGGTGCCCAGTACAACAACCTAGGCGACCCGCTGATGGCCTCGGGCAAGATCGTAGGCAAGTCGACCTTCCTGACCGACGGTTCCGGCGGCGTCGTGGTGGACAAGTACGGCCAGCTGCGCGGCCTGACGGACTTCTACGCCGACGTGAAGGGCGGCACCCTGCCGGCCGTGTCCTTCGTGGTGCCGAAGAACCTCGACAGCGGCCACCCCGGCTACTCCATCGTGGCGAAGTACGAGCTCTTCCTGAACCAGTTGATTTCGCAGGTCACCGCCAATCCGAAGCTGTGGCAGCACACGGCCATCATCGTCACGACCGATGAAGGCGGCGGTCACTTCGACTCCGGCTATATCCAGAATGTGGACTTCTTCGGCGATGGCCCGCGCATCCCGCTGCTGGTCGTGTCGCCGTACGCCCGTGCCGGTGTCGTGGACCACGTGTACCACGATCATTCGTCCGTGCTGAAGTTCATCGAGCGCAATTGGCGCGTACCGACCCTGTCGGCCCGCAGCCGCGACAACCTGCCGAACCCGGTAGCGACGTCGGCCAACCCGTACAAGCCGGCCAACACGCGCGCCATCGGCGACTTGTCTACGATGTTCCAGTTCTAAGTAGTCCGGGGGCGTGTCATCCACTGTTTCCCGGATCGCGTTTGCCTGGATTTGGACCTGATGCAAGGCGGAAATCGCGCAGCGTAGTGATCTACGTAAGCGATTTTCAACGCGGCAGCAGGCCCAAAGCCAGGCAAACCCGGAGGGCTGGCCCGATTTTTGGGGCATGACGTTGTTACAACTCACTTACCTAACCCGTTAGGCTGCGTTCGTTGTGCCTAGTCCTGCCCCAAAACTCGGACCGGCGCGACCGGGAAACAGTGGATGACACGCCCCAGTTCCCGGCGCTTTGCGCCGGGGCTTTTGCTTTTCTGCGTCTGCAGGTTTGCCTCATGAACGTTCCTTACCGGCTCAGCATTGTTGCTGTGCTCGCCTTACTGCTCACCGCCTGCGGCCATCACAACGATACGGATGTCGACAGCGACGCATCCAGTCTCCTAAGCCCCATGGCCAAGCTGGGTAAGAAGCTGTTCTTCGACCCCCACCTATCCGCCTCAGGCAAGCTGTCCTGCGCCAGCTGCCACGACCCTGCCCACGCCTACGGTCCGCCGGATGGCGCCGACGTGCGCACGGGCGGCGTGGCGATGAACAAGCTGGGTGGTCGCGCCGTCCCCTCGCTGCGCTATAAGACCTACACGCCGATGTATTCTGAGCACTATTACATCGGTCGCGGCGAGGACATGGATGACGAAGGGCCGACGGGTGGCTTTACAGCCGACGGGCGCGTGAACAGCCTGGCCGAGCAGGCGGCCATCCCGCTGCTCGATCCGAACGAGATGGCCAACGACAGCCGCGAGGCGGTGGTCGCCCGCGTGGCGAGCGCGGCTTACGCCGATCGCTTCCGCGAGGTATTCGGCAAGGATGTCTTCGCGCAACCCACCGTGGCCTTCCAGGATGCGACGCGCGCCTTGCAGGCTTTCCAGGATGAAGATACGAGCTTCCATCCCTATAGCAGCAAGTATGACCGCTACCTGCGCAAGGAAGTGAAGCTGACGCCGCAGGAGGAGCATGGGCTCCTGATGTTCAACCGCAAGGACAAGGGCAACTGCGCCCAGTGCCATATCAGCTGGCCCGGCGCGAACAACCGCCCTCCTCAGTTCACCGACTTCGGCCTCGTCGCTGTTGGCGTGCCGCGCAATGCCAGGCTGCCGCAGAATGCCGATGCCAACTTCTTCGACCTGGGCCTGTGCGGCCCGGCGCGTAAGGATCAGGCGGCCCGGCACGACCTGTGCGGTCGCTTCAAGACGCCCACGCTACGCAATGTCGCTACACGCCAGGTGTTCTTCCATAACGGGGTCTACCACACGCTGGACGAGGTCATGCACTTCTATGTAGAGCGCGATATCGACCCGGCCCACTGGTACCCGACGCACAATGGCAAGGTGGAAAAGTTCGACGATCTGCCGCCCGCCTTGCGCGTCAATGTGGATACGCGTACGGCG
>JAFAKZ010000475.1 GCA_019234745.1 Burkholderiales bacterium | reverse complement strand
ACTGAGCCGACACCAGAGGCTGTCGTATTGTCTGAGCCGCCAATCGAGCAAGCGGCGTCGGCAGAGCAAGTGCCGAAGTCCGACACGGAGGGCGAGCCGCCGATCTTGACGCTGGATCAGGCAGCCGACCTGCCCGCAGCCGATGCGCAGGTCGCAGCCGTCGAGCCAACGGTGGCGTCGACGGAGCCGCCCGCGCTGTCGCTTGATGTGCCGGCGCCCGGCATCAGCAACAGCGTTGCAGCCGCACGCCTGTCCGGGCGCTCTGGCAAGGGCGGGGCGTATGTCGAGCCGGCCCTGTCGGCGGAGCCGGTAGCCAGCGCCGATGCCAAGCCGGCAGCAGTGGCTCCAGAAGCACCAGCACGGATGGTTGCAGCTGCGCCCGAGCGCAAGGTGGAGGCGCGGCCCGAGGCGCCAATCAAACTGTCACCAGAGGCGACACGTCAATTGTTCGACAGCAAGACAAAGCAGCGCGAGCCCATGTCGCGGCAGCAGCGCATCGTTGTACTGGCCGGCACGGTCCTGGTCGTATTCGCCGCATGTGCCGGCTGGTTGTGGTGGAAGGCTGGTGGTGGCCGGGGCTTATTGATGGCCTCGCAAAGCGGCATCACACCGGCTGTGCAGCCTGTCGCGGGTTTGCCGCCTCCGCCTGCAGCGCCGAGCGGCGTTACTGCCTCCGCACCCGCTGCGACGCCTGTGCCTACGCCGGAGGTCAAGCCCGCTGCACCCGATGCGGGTGACAAGCCGGCAAACAGCACCCAAGTGGCAAACAAGGAAGGTGATGAATCGCCCAGCATGGAGAGTCGTCTGCCCGTGCGCCCCCGTCGCGGCGACCGCGCCCGCGTGCTGGAAGTACCGGCGAACCTTGCTGCCAATGGTGTGCGCTTCGTGCGCTCGGAGACCGCCCCGACCGTACCGAGCGATGTGGAGCAGGGCTACGGCGCTTATCAGCGAGGCGACATGCAGGCCGCCGCCCGTGCGTATCAGCATGAACTCGGTAGCGACCCGAACAACCACGATGCGCTGCTGGGCCTGGCTGCCGTTGCTCTGCGCGAGCATCACGAAAACGAAGCGCGCGCTTACTACCAGCGCCTCTTGAGCATCGAGCCGCACGACCCCACGGCCTTGGCTGCCATGGCCACGCTCACCGGGAATGGCCGCGACGGCATGAGCGAGGCTCAGCTGCGCCACGCCTTTGATGCGCAGCCCACGCCTGAGGCGGCGACGTCGCTGGGGACGATGCTGGCCAAGCAGCAGCGCTGGCGCGAGGCGCAGGACTACTACTTCAAGGCCTACAACGCGGTGTCGGATGAACCGGACTACGCGTTCAATCTGGCCGTCAGCCTCGATGCATTGGGCCAGCGCGCGCTCGCCGCCCAATACTACGAGCGGGCCCTCACGCTGGGCGCCACGCGCGCCGCCAGTTTCGACCGTAATGCCGCGCACCGCCGCCTGGCCGAGCTGAAAGCTTCATGAGCCAACCGCCGCGCAAACTCCCACTCGGCGAACTGCTGGTCTTCAAGGGCATCATCAGCCAGGATCAGCTGCGCATTGCGCTGACCGAGCAAAAGAAGACGGGCGCTCCGCTGGGCAAGGAGTTCGTGCGCCTGGGCTTCGTGTCCGATGCCATCCTGCGCGAAGCCCTGTCGGAGAACCTGGGGCAGGAGTCGGTTGATCTCAGCAAGACGATTCCGACGGGTGCCGCCATCGCGTTGGTGCCCAAGGACGTCGCCAAGCGCAATCTGATGCTGCCGATCGCCGTGGACATAGAGGGCCGCAAGCTGTCCGTCGCCATGGCGAACCCGAACAATCTGGTGGCGCTCGACCAGGTACGTGCGCTGTTGCGCAACGCCTATGACATCGAGCCAGTACTGGCGGGCGAAGCGGACATCATCCGCTGCATCGACCAGTACTACGGCTTCGAGCTGTCCATCGACGGCATCCTGCATGAGATCGAGACGGGCCAGATCGACTACGGCAGTCTGTCTAACATCGACGTGGAATACAGCCAGCCCGTGGTGCGCCTGATCGATGCCCTGCTGGCCGACGCCGTGCACCGCGGCGCCAGCGATGTGCACTTCGAGCCGGAGCCGCAGTTCGTCCGTATCCGCTACCGCATCGACGGCGTGCTGCGCCAGATTCGCAGCCTGCACAAGACCTATTGGCCCGCCATGGTGGTGCGCCTGAAGGTCATGTCGACCATGAATATCGCGGAAACACGGGCACCGCAGGACGGGCGCATTTCGCTCAATGTGTCGGGCCGGCCGCTGGATTTCCGCGTCGCCGCGCAGCCCACCGTGTACGGCGAAAACGTCGTGCTGCGTATTCTGGACAAGCAGAAGGGCCTGGTGGCGCTGGAAAACCTGGGCCTGCCGGACGACAACCTGAACCTGCTGAAGCTGATGATCGCGCGGCCCGAAGGCATCATCCTGGTGACGGGGCCGACTGGCTCGGGCAAGACAACCACGCTGTATTCCATCCTGAGTCATGTGAACAGCGAAGGCGTCAATATCATGACGTTGGAGGACCCGGTCGAATACCCGCTGCCCATGATCCGCCAGACTTCGGTGACCGACAAGATCGACTTCGGCTCCGGTATCCGCTCCATGATGCGGCAGGACCCAGACATCATCCTGGTGGGCGAAATCCGCGACAAGGACACGGCAGAAATGGCCTTCCGCGCGGCGATGACGGGCCACCAGGTCTACTCCACGCTGCATACGAACTCGGCCGTGGGCGCCGTGCCGCGTCTGTTGGACATCGGTGTGCTGCCCGACATCATGGCCGGCAACATCATCGGCATCGTCGCCCAGCGCCTGGTGCGCAAGCTTTGCCCGCACTGCAAACGAGGCGCGCCGGTCGATCCTTTCGAGCGCCATATCCTGGGCATCGAGCCGGGTGTGGAGCTGACGCTGTACCAGGCGCAGGGCTGTGAGCGCTGCGACCACCAGGGCTACAAGGGCCGGTTGTCGGTGCTGGAGATTCTCAAGCTCGATGCGGAGCTCGATGAGATGATCGCGCGCCGCACGACCGCCCGCGAGATTCGTTCCGCCGCGCTGCGCAAGGGCTTCCGACCGCTGGCCGAAGATGCCATCCGCCGCGTGATCGAAGGCGTAACCTCGCTCGACGAGATATCCCGCGTCGTCGACCTGACGGACCGCATCTGATGCAGTTCAAGTATATCGCCGTCGACCCGCAAGGACGTCGCAAGACAGGCAAGTTGTCGGCAGCGAACGTCGTCGACTTGGAGACGCGTGTCACCAAGTTGGGCCTGTTCCTGATCGAGGAACAGGAGATCTCCCAGCATAGGCGCTTGTTTGGTTCAGAGGCCATCAAGCGCAGCGACCTGATCACCTTCTGCTTCCACCTTGAGCAACTGACGCGCGCCGGCGTGCCGCTGATCGAAGGCTTGTCCGACCTGCGCGACACGATTGACAACCTGGGCTTCCGCGACATCATCACCAATATGATCGAGGATATCGAAGGGGGTTTGCAGCTGTCCCAGGCCATGGAGCGGCACCCGCAGGTATTCGATGTCGTGTTCAGCAGTCTGGTGCGCGCGGGCGAGGCGACCGGACGGCTTCCTGACGTG
>JAFAKZ010000063.1 GCA_019234745.1 Burkholderiales bacterium | reverse complement strand
ACGTCGTTGACCACGATCTGCTTCTTGCCCTGCACTTCCACGGTTTCCTCGCCGCGGCGCATGACCAGCGGGTAGGGACGGGCCGTCCGCGCGGACATCATCCGTATCATCGTGTGGTGCAGGTCGAGTTCGCCCGGATGTTTCGGTTTCCCATACTGCTTCCAATAGGCGGGCGAGGCGTGCAGGCCCAGGTAGATGAAACCAAGGCGGCGCGCAACGAGCGCCTGGTCGACCAGCTGGCCCACGCGGATCACACAGTCCACGTTTTCCGCCAACAGGTCGATGGGCTGGTCGCTGGCACCCAGTTCCAGTTCGATGTCCGGGTATTTCGCGATAAAGGCCGGCAGCGCGGGGATGATGACCGAGCGGCCCAGCGGCACGGGAAAATCGATGCGCAGGCGTCCCTTCGGGTTGGCCCGGGCGCGCGTCATCACGTTTTCCAGCTCTTCCAATTCCCCCAGCAAACGCACTGCCCGCTCATAGTAGGCGGCGCCATCGGGCGTGATGCTCACGCGCCGCGTCGTGCGGTTGAGCAGCTTGGTGGCGAGCGAATCCTCCAGCATGCGGATCAGCCGCGTCACGGTCGGTTTGGGGATGTCCAGCGTTTCGGACGCCTTGGTGAAGGTGCCCGATTCCACTACGCGGACGAACGCCCGCATCGCATCAAATTTGTCCATTGCCCGCCCGATTCCCACTCGCTAAGCGCCAGAGTACACGCTGTCGATTATTCCATATTTGAAACAAAGCTGGAGCTGAATCGATATTTATTGGCGAAATCGTATCGCGTACTGTCCGGCCATCGAAACGGCGCACTGCGCGAACAGGATGGCTTGCCATGGCAGCCCTTGATTCCTCCACTAATACATCGACGGTCCCTTGGCGCAGCGAGATGCTGCGCATGGGCAAGCTGCCGCCCATGGGCGTACGCATCTACGGCCAGCGCAGCAGCGGCGACAACCGGCCGCTGGTGCTGCACTTCCATGGCGGCGCCTTCATTGGTGGCACGCTGGACGACGGCTATGTCATGGCCCGGCTGCTGGCGGATGCGGGTGCCGTCGTCATCTCGCTCGACTACCCGCTGGCGCCAGATCACCCCTTCCCCGTAGCCGTGGAAGCCGGGCATGCGGCGCTGGAGTGGCTCTACAAGTACGAGAACCGTTACAAGCTGGGCGGGCGCGCCGCCAAGATCTATGTGGCGGGCGAAGAGGCGGGCGGCAATCTCGCTGCGGCCGTTGCCATGGCGGCGCGCGACCGCCAGCGCCCCAAGCTGAGTGGCCAGATCCTCGTCTCGCCCATGCTCAATCCGATGTTGGCTACGGCGTCGATGCGCGATGCCAATGCCGGCATGAAAGGTTGCCGTTGGGCCGAAGGCTGGCATCACTACCTGGCCAAGCCGAGCGATGCCGACCACCCCTATGCCTCGCCCGGCACGGCGGCCCGACTATCCGAACTACCCCCGGCACTGCTGCTGACCGCCATCGACGACCCGATGCGCGACGACACCTTCGCCTTCGCCCAGCGCCTGCGCGAAGCGGGCGTGCACGCAGAAGGCGCCGTGTTGCCCAGCCCCACCGGCTGGCCCTGCGCGCTCTTGGCGCACCGCAGCGTCGACACGCCCTGGGCGGCGGAGACGCGCCAGCGCTTCCGGCAGTTCTTCGAATCGGTCGAGGCCGCGCAGCACGCGTCCCCGGCACATGCCTCGTTTTCGCTTTAGACCACGTTCAGGAGATCATCATGACCGCTGTAATCCTTCGCAAGAAACGTTCACTGCTTACGGTCGCCGTCGCCGCTGCACTGGTGATTGGGGGCGTGAGCTATAGCCACCACGTCAGCGCCGCAGCCAAGCCGGCGGAGCAGCCGGCGCCCAGCGTCTCCGTTGCCACGGTGGCGACGAAGCAGGAGACGATCTGGACGGCTTTCTCCGGCCGGCTGGAAGCTGTCGACCAGGTGGAGGTGCGCGCCCGCATCTCGGGCGCCGTGCAGGCCGTCCACTTCAAGGAAGGTGGCTTGGTGAAGGAGGGTGACCTGCTCGTCACCATCGACCCAGCGCCTTACCAGGCCGAAGTCGACCGCGCCCAGGCCCAGGTCGCCGCAGCCAGCGCCCGAGCGACATTCGCCAGCAGCGAGTTCGAGCGCGCCCAACGCCTGTGGAAGGAACAAGCCATCGCCCAGAAGGAGCTGGACGAGCGGGCCGATACGAATCATGAGGCCGAAGCCAGCCTGCAGGCAGCGCGCGCAGCCCTTACAGCCGCAAAACTGAACCTGGAATACACGCAGGTACGCGCCCCTATCTCCGGCCGTGTCGGCAAGATCGACGTGACGGTGGGCAACCTCGTTTCCGCCGGCCCCAGTGCTCCGGTGCTGACCCGCCTCGTTTCCGTCGACCCCATCTACGCCAGCTTCGATGCGGACGAAGAGACGGTTACGCATGCGCTGAGCGACCTGCCCAAGGGCACGGGCCGCAGCCAGATCGGCCTGATCCCCGTGCGCATGGGCACGTCGGCTTCGGAAGACAACCCCTACCTGGGCCAGCTGCAACTGGTCGATAACCTGGTCGACGCCAAGAGCGGCACCGTGCGCGTGCGCGCCGTGTTCAAGAACACGGATGCGAGCCTGATCCCCGGCCAGTTTGCCCACTTGGAAATGGGCAGCGTGCACGCCTCACCCGTGCTCTTGATCAATGAGCGCGCCGTTGGCACGGACCAGAGCAAGAAGTTCGTACTGGTGGTCGCAGCCGATGGCACGACCAGCTACCGCGAAGTCATGCTGGGCGCGTCCATCGACGGCCTGCGCATCGTCACGGCGGGCCTCAAGGCCGGCGAGAACATCGTCGTGAACGGCTTGCAACACGTGAAGCCGGGCATGAAGGTGAAGGCCGAGCCGGTACCGATGGATGCGAAATCCGAAATCCCGGCCGATGCGTCGGCGACGTCCTGATTGGAGCGACTGCCATGAATTTCTCTCGATTCTTCATCGATAGACCGATCTTCGCCGGCGTGTTGTCGGCGCTGATCCTGATCGCCGGGCTGATCGCCATCAAGGCGCTGCCCATTGCCGAGTACCCGGAGGTCGTCCCGCCCTCCGTGATCGTCCGTGCCCAGTATCCCGGCGCCAACCCCAAGGTGATCGCCGAAACGGTGGCCACGCCGCTGGAGGAGTCCATCAACGGTGTCGAAGGCATGCTCTACATGAGCAGCCAGGCGACGACCGATGGCCTGATGACGCTCACCGTCACCTTCAAGCTCGGCGTCGACCCCGACCATGCGGAACAACTGGTACAGAACCGCGTGGCGCAGGCCGAAGCGCGGCTGCCGGCGGAAGTGCGCGCGCTGGGGGTGACGACGAAGAAGAACTCGCCCGACCTGATGATGGTCGTGCACCTGCGCTCGCCCAATCACCGCTACGACATGAACTACCTGCGCAACTATGCGCTGCTCAACGTCAAGGATCGCCTGGAGCGCATCGACGGCGTGGGCGAGGCGCGCTTGGTCGGCGCCGGTGACTACTCCATGCGCGTGTGGCTCAACCCACAGAAGGTGGCCGAGCGCGGCTTGTCGGCCAATGACGTGGTCAGTGCCATCCGCGAGCAGAACGTGCAGGCAGCCGCCGGCATCGTCGGTGCCTCGCCCGGCCTGCCCGGCATCGACACACAGCTGTCCATCAACGCCCAGGGCCGCCTGCAGACGCCCGAGGAGTTCGGCGACATCATCGTCAAGACGGCTCCGGACGGCGCCATCACGCGTCTGCGCGACATCTCGCGCATCGAGCTGGGTGCCGAGGACTATTCGCTGCGCTCGCTCTTGGACAACCAGCAGGCCGTCGCCATTCCCATCACGCAGGCGCCCGGTTCCAACGCCATCCAGATCGCCGACGACGTGCGCAAGACGATGGAAGAGCTGAAGCAGAACATGCCGGAAGGCGTGGACTACAACATCGTCTATGACACTACGCAGTTCGTGCGCGCCTCCATCCACGCTGTCATTCACACGCTCTTGGAAGCCATCGTGCTGGTGGTGCTGGTGGTGATCCTGTTCCTGCAGACCTGGCGCGCGTCCGTCATCCCGCTCTTGGCCGTACCCGTGTCCATCGTCGGCACCTTTGCCGTGATGCATGGCTTCGGCTTCTCGATCAACGCGCTCACCTTGTTCGGCCTGGTGCTGGCCGTGGGTATCGTGGTGGACGACGCCATCGTGGTGGTGGAAAACGTCGAGCGCAATATCGAGGCGGGCCTGAGTCCTCGCCAGGCTTCCTACCGCGCGATGAAGGAAGTGTCCGGCCCCATCGTCGCCATCGCCCTGGTGCTGATCGCCGTGTTCGTGCCGCTGGCCTTTATCAATGGCCTGTCCGGCCAGTTTTACAAGCAGTTCGCCCTCACCATCGCCATCTCCACGGTGATCTCGGCCATCAACTCGCTCACGCTGTCGCCAGCCCTCTCGGCCCTGCTACTGCGTAGCCACGATGCGCCCAAGGACAAGCTCACGCGCTTTATCGACACCTATCTGGGCTGGCTGTTCCATGGCTTCAACAGGGTGTTCAAGCGCGGTGCCGACTCTTACAGCGGCAGCGTGGGTGGCTTTATCGCGCGCAAGTCGGTGATGATGGGCATCTATGCCGTGCTGTTCGGCCTCGGTCTCCTGCTGTTCAAGGCGGTGCCGGGCGGCTTCGTGCCAGCGCAGGACAAGCAGTACCTGATCGGCTTCGCGCAGCTGCAGGACGGCGCGACGCTGGACCGTACGGAAAACGTCATCCGCCGCATGGGCGACATCGCCCAGAAGCAGCCTGGCGTGGCGCACGGCGTGGCCTTCCCCGGCCTGTCCATCAATGGCTTCACCAATAGTTCCGACACGGGCATCGTCTTCACGCCGCTCAACTCCTTCGAGGAGCGCGAGAACCCCGCACAAAGCGCCGGCGCCATTGCCGGGCAGCTCAACGGCAAGTTCGCCAGCATCAAGGACGCCTTTATCGCCATCTTCCCGCCGCCACCCGTGCAGGGCCTGGGTACGACGGGCGGCTTCAAGCTGGAACTGGAAGACCGCGGCTCGCTCGGTTACGACGGGCTCGATATGGCGAAGAAGGCCTTTATGGACAAGCTCGCCAAGCAGCCGGAAATCGGCAAGCTGTTCTCCAGCTTCGAGGTGAACGTACCGCAGCTGTACACGGAAGTGGACCGCGCCAAGGCGCACCAGCTGGGCGTTTCGGTGACGGATGTGTTCAACACCCTGCAGGTTTACCTGGGCAGCCTCTACGTCAACGACTTCAACCGCTTCGGCCGTACCTACACGGTGCGCGTGCAGGCAGATGCCTCCTACCGCGCCCACGCCGATGACATCGGCCAGCTCAAGGTGCGTTCCAGCACGGGCGAGATGGTACCGCTGTCGGCACTGTTGAAGGTCAAGCAGAGCTTCGGCCCCGAGCGTGCGATCCGCTACAACGGCTTCCTCGCCGCCGACGTCAATGGCGTGCCGGCCCCCGGCTACTCCTCGGGCCAGGCACAGGATGCAGTGGCGCGCGTGGCGGCCGAGACGCTGCCGCATGGCGTGACCTACGAATGGACGGACCTGACCTACCAGGACATCCTGGCCGGCCACTCCGGGGCGTGGATTTTCCCGCTCGCCATCCTGCTCGTATTCTTCGTTCTGGCGGCCCTGTACGAGAGCCTGACGCTGCCGCTCTCCATCATCCTGATCGTGCCCATGGGCCTGCTTGCCGCCATGGTCGGCGTGTGGCTGAGCAAGGGCGACAACAATGTGTTCACGCAGATTGGCCTGATCGTGCTCGTGGGCCTGTCGGCCAAGAACGCGATCCTGATCGTGGAGTTCGCCCGTGAGCTGGAGTTCGCCGGCCGCAGCCCCCTGCAAGCCGCCATCGAAGCGAGCCGCCTGCGCCTGCGCCCCATCCTGATGACCTCCATGGCCTTCATCATGGGTGTGCTGCCGCTGGCCTTCTCAACCGGGGCTGGTGCCGAGATGCGCCGTGCCATGGGCGTGGCTGTATTTTCCGGCATGTTGGGCGTGACGCTGTTTGGCCTCTTCCTCACCCCCGTGTTCTACGTGCTGCTGCGTGCGCTGAGCGGCAACCGCCCGCTCAAGCTGCACGGCGAAATTCCGCACCTGGAAGCCTTCGCCTCGGCCGACGACAGCCACGCCGCGACCGCGCTCGACGTGGCCAAGTAAAGGAGATATGTCATGCGATATGAAACGACCTTACGCCGTAGCGTGACGCCGCTGCTGCTTGCACTGGCCTTAGCCGGCTGCGCCACCGTACCCAAGCTCGACGCGAACAGCACGCCGCACGTGCCGAACACGTTCAAGGAAGCGGACAGCCAATGGACCAAGCTGCCCGCCGCCGCGGCCCAGCCGCAGGGCGAGTGGTGGAAGGTGTTCGCCGACCCCACGCTGGACAACCTGATTGCCCGTGCGGACCGCGACAACCTGTCCATCCAGGCCGCATCGGCCCGACTGTCCCAGGCGCGCGCGCTGTTCAAGCAGACGGATGCTGAGCGCTCGCTGCATGTGGATGCCAGCGCCGGTGCCGTGCGCCAGGAGGGCGACAATACGGCGCTCGGCTCGCACAACGCAGCCGGCCAGCCGGAGCCCGGTTCGCTGGGGCAGGTGACGCTCAACGCGTCCTACGAGATGGACCTGTTCGGCAAGCTGGCTGGCGCGTCGAATGCCGCCGCGCTGGACGCGAACTCGAAGGAGGCGCTGCTGGCAAGCACGCGCCTGATCGTGCAGACGGACGTGGCACAGACCTATTTCGCCCTGCGTGCGCTCGATGCAGAACGCACGCTGGTGCGCGATACGGTGAAGGCTTACCGCGGTACGCAAGCCGTCACCGAACGCCTCTACCGCGAAGGCGAAGTGGCAGAGCTCGACTTCCAACGCATTCAGGCCCAGGTGGCCGAGACGGAATCGCAAGCACTGGAACTGGATCAGCGCCGCGCAACGCTGGAGCACGCGCTGGCCGTGCTGGTGGGCGAGGCCGCGTCGGACTTCAAGCTCGATGAGGCCGGATGGGACGGTACCTTGCCCGTCATCCCGGCGGGCGTCCCCAGTACGGTGCTGGCCCGCCGGCCGGATGTGCTGGCAGCGGAAAGCGACCTGCTGGCCGCGGAAACACGCGTCGGCGTTGCGAAGACGGCTTGGTTCCCCAGCCTGACGCTGACATCCTACGGCGGCTATGCATCCTCGCAACTGCACGACTTCTTCCGCTGGCCGCTGCGTGCCTGGGGCATCGGCGCCCTGGCCGATCTGCCCATCTTCGATGGTGGCCGGCGCACGGCCGGCATCAACTATGCGGATGCACAAGCCGGCGAATCGCTGGCGCACTACCGCGAGCATGTGCTCACGGCCTTCCGCGACGTTGAGGATCAGCTGTCTACACTGCGCATCCTCGGCCAGCAGTCCGACGTGCAAGCTCGTGCCGTCGCGGCATCCAGCCGCGCGACCGTGCTGTCCGACTCGCGCTATCGCAATGGCCAGGTCAGCCAGCTCGATTTGCTGGATGCGCAGCGCAACGAGCTGAGCGACCGTCGTTTGGCCGTGCAGGTACGGTCGCAGCAATACCAGAGCACGATCGCCTTGATCCGTGCGTTGGGCGGTAGCTGGTCCTAGTCCGCGTACTGGC
>JAFAKZ010000040.1 GCA_019234745.1 Burkholderiales bacterium | reverse complement strand
GCTGCTGGTCCGCTGGTTGCCGTAGTTCCAGGTGACGTTGCCTGCTCGCTTTACGATGTCGCCAATGCCATAGGCGTCGAGCTTCTGCAGCTCGTCGCCGGTGACGACCGACTCCGAGACGGGCACGTCCTTCAATTCCTCCGCGCGCAGCCGAGAATGGACGACGACCTCGCCCAGGTCGCTCACCTCGTGATCGCTGTCGGACGATGCGCTATTGGTCGCGTTGGCAGGCGTGGCCGAATCTGCGGCGAATGCCGGGCCAGACACGAGGCAGAGCCCGGCGAGCCATGCTGCCAAAGGCTTGAGCGCCGGTACCGGCGCCGGCTTTCGTCTATCTAGACGTGCGGATTTCTGTACTTGTTTCATGGTGTGATCTCCCTGAGTAGGTAGCGTTGTGGTTTGGGAGTCACTTGCGCAATATGCATGCCACGGGCAATTCGGATGTGGCATGCGGGCCATCATGCCAAGAAATAGGCCTTTCATATCAAAGTACTAGACACGATCTCGGAGACGCCCCTATGGCCACCCTGGCCACATCAAAGCGCGTGAAAAACGACCCAGGAATTGGTGCAGATTCAACATCATCGCTGCGAACGCAGCAGTCGCATCTCGACTCGAGACGGTAGCGCAGGCGACCGTCCAAATGACTGAAAGCCTTGATCCTCAAGGCTTTCAGCAACCAGGTATAGATGAAGCAAGTGGATGGCCCACTTCTTGCGAATTGGGTAGCGGAATCTCTCCTTCTGACCGACAAGGTATTCACGCTATGAAGCTCGCTCCGCTACTCCTCACCACCGCCGCTGCACTGATCGCGCTCAACTCGATTGCTGCGGACGCTCCTTCTGCCAACCCGCAGTCAACTCAAGCCGAACAACCCTGGAAGTACAAGGTCCAGCATCTTGATCGCGGCGCCATCGACGCCTTGCTCGCGCACCCGAACGAGGTGCTGTTCCTGGACGTGCGACGCCCCGATGAGTTGATCACCTATGGCAGCTTTCCGGCGTACTTGAATGTGCAGGTCGACCAGGTGCCGACCAACCTGGCCTACCTGCCGCGCGACCGGACCATCGTCACCGTGTCGAACCACGCGCAGCGCGCTGGCAAGATTGGCGATTATCTAGTCGAACAAGGCTTCCGCGTGGCGGGCGCAGCAGGCGCCGAGGAGTATGAGAAGGCAGGAGGGAAATCCATCAGCCATATCACCGCGCCAACGAAGCCGGCCGCAGCGGTCGCCACCAACACCGTGGCGAAGTGACGAGTACATACGCCATGACCACGGCACTCCCCACTTCACCAGCGATCGCCACACCAGCACCGGCCGCGAGTACAGGGCGAATCCAGGTATGGGATCTACCCGTCCGCGTCTTTCACTGGTCCCTGCTGGCTGCGGTCGCTACGGCCATCGTATCGGGCGAGTTGGGTGGTGATTGGATGCCGCTGCACGAGAAGGCCGGCCTTGCCATCCTCGGCCTGGTTGCCTTCCGTGCAACCTGGGGCTTCGTCGGATCGCATTACGCACGGTTCGCGCAGTTCTTCCCGACGCCCGCCAGGTTAAGGCGATACTTGCGCGGCCAGTGGCATGATGGCGGGCACAATCCGCTCGGTGCACTCTCCGTTCTGGCGCTGCTCGGCGTATTGGCGGGCCAGGCCATCCTCGGTCTGTTCGGCAATGACGACATCGCCTTTTCCGGCCCGCTGCACACCCTTGTTGCGGACGACGTATCGCTGCGCCTGACAGCGGTACACCGTTGGCTCGCCTATGGCCTGTTCGGCCTGGTAGGACTGCATATCGCCGCCATCCTGTTTTATCTCCTCGTACGGCGACGCAATCTGGTTCGGCCCATGGTGAGCGGCTGGGCAGAGCATGAGGTCCCCCAGCCCGCACGCAAGGGAGGATGGGTTGCGCTGTTGCTATCGACCTCAGTCGCCGCGATGACGGTCTTTCTGGCTAGCGGCGCGGCACTACATCATCCGCCACCGGTGAAGCCCGCAGTTGCATCGCCAAGCTGGTAGCTGATCGAGAAAGGAAAAAAACAGGCTGGGCGAAGCGATAGCTTGCCCAGCCTGTTTTCATGCTGCAGAACCTGCTAGCGGCCACCCGCCGTCGCCAACCGCCACACTACCTTGCATAGTGCATCGACTTCATCGCAGGTGTTGTAGAAAGCCAGCGACGGCCTTACCGTTGCCTCCAGGCCAAAACGGCGCAAGATGGGTTGTGCACAATGGTGGCCACTGCGCACAGCGATGCCCTCGCGGTTGAGCGCCTCGCCGACTTCTTCCGTGCGATAGCCCTTGAGCACGAACGACAACACGCTGGCCTTCTCCCGCGCCGTGCCGATCAGGCGCAAGCCCGGTATCACCGACAGGCGCAGCGTGGCGTAGTCGAGCAGATCGTGCTCGTAGCGGGCGATGTTCTCTAAGCCAATGCGCTCGATATAGTCAAGTGCGGCGCCCAGGCCAACCGCGTCCGCGATATTGCCAGTGCCGGCCTCGAAACGCGCCGGCGGCGGCTGGTACAACGTCCGCTCGAAAGTGACGTCGGCAATCATATTGCCGCCGCCTTGCCAGGGAGGCATGTTTTCAAGCAGCGCCCGCTTGCCGTAGACCACACCGATGCCGGTCGGCGCGAATATCTTGTGCCCGGAGAACACAAAGAAATCCGCATCCAAGGCCTGCACATTGACGCGCATATGCGACACCGACTGCGCGCCGTCGACCAGCGCCTTCGCACCCACGCTATGGGCAAGTGCGACGATGTCGGCAATCGGCGTAACTGTGCCCAAGGCGTTGGAGACCTGCGTGACCGCCACCAGCTTGGTACGGTCGTTGAGCAGCTTGCGGTATTCGTCGA
>JAFAKZ010000419.1 GCA_019234745.1 Burkholderiales bacterium | reverse complement strand
ACCTTAGAACAACTGCTGCTGTTCCTTCAAGGCCTCGTCAATCGTCTGCTGCATGCCGGCAATTTTACGCCGGAACTCAGCCACGTCAAATCCTCCGGCGATTCGCGTGTTCATAAACTCGTGCGTGATGTTGAGCGCGGCCATGATGGCGATCTTGTCGATGCCCATCACATTGCCGCTGTCGCGGATCTCGCGCATCTTGCGGTCGAGGAAGACGACCGCCTCCTGCAGCGCCGCTTCTTCCTCGGGCGGACAGGCCACGCGGAACTCACGGCCCATGATGGTGACGTCGAGTTGCTTGATTTCACTCATTCTTCCGCACCTTCAGCAAAATCTTCTTCCGGCAGCTGGCCGATCAGGGCGTCCACACGCTGGCGGGCCGTGTCGACCTTGTCCTGCAGGCGCTTGTTTTCCGTCTGCAGGTTCAAGACGCTCTGGCGCAGCTCGATGTTCTCGTCGCGCATCTGCTTGTACTGGCTGGCCAGCAGCTTGACGCGTTCTTCCAGGCTCTGGAGGTCAGCTTCCATGTCTCGATGCCTATGTCTGTTGACGTTCCGCTCGATTCTAGTCGATTTTCGCGCCGGGGCGCAGCCGATCAAGCTGTGCGCATAGCGCCTGTGCCGCTGGCAGCACACGCGGGCCGGGCCGCCCCAGCGTGGTGGCAGGCACCCGCAGGTAGGCCGCATGTAGTCCCAGTGTACGCCATTGGGCGAACCAGGCGTCCGCTTCCTTGTCCGTATCGGCCAGCGCCACAATGGCCTGCGGATGCGAGGCGAGCAGGCTTTCCGGCGACAGTAGCGGCACGGCGGCCGTCTCGCTGCCATAGGGGTTGCGAGCACCGCAGGCGTGGAACACGGCGGCCACGAATTGCTTGTCGTTGACCGTGATGGCAGGGGCCGTGCCGACCTGGGGCACGACGTTCAGGGGCGCGGCGTGCGCATAACGGGCAGCCAGTGCCTGCCAGCCTGCCTCGAACTGGCTGGCCTGCGTCTCACCAGCGGCATCCAGCCCGGCCAGGCGCCCCAGGGCGCGCAGGGTGGCCGGGATGCGCGCGACGGAATCGGGCTCGCTGGCGAATACGGGTACGCCCAGCGCGCGCAGCCGACTCGTGGCGGCACCCGCCTGCGGGCCTTCCCAGGCCACGACCAGATCTGGCCGCAGGGCCATGATGGCTTCCACGTTGAAGGCGCCATACTGGCCCACAGCCGGCAGTTTCACCACCTCGGCCGGGTAGTCGCTGGCGCCGTCGCGGCCCACGATGTGCGGGCCGGCGCCCAGCGCATATAGGAGTTCCGTGGCGTGCGGGCTGAGGCTGACGATGCGCTTGGCCGACTGCGCCAAGGTCACGGCGTGGCCGGCGTCGTCCTGGACCGTAATGGTGGCGGATGCTGCTGTCGCACAGATCAGCCACAGCGCCGCGGCAAGCCGTCTCATGCTTCCGGCGTCTCGTCCGGCGTCGGTTCGTCGAGCTGCATGTCGAGCGCATCGTCCGGGCGCTCAAGGCTCACGCGGCCCAGCACGCCGCCGCGGAAATCCGTCAGGATGCGTTCGGCCGCCTTCTGGCCGTCGATGCGATTGCCCGACTGCACGCAGCCCAGTGACCGCGCAGCCGTCTCGAATAACTCGTCCGGATGCGCTTCCAGGTCCTTGAGCTTGTAGCGGGTGGCGATCACGGTCGGGTAGAACTTGGCCAGCCAGCCCAGCGCGTACCAGGCCACTTCCTCCGCGTCGAAGGCGTTCTTGCCGATGGTGCCCGACAAGGCCAGCTTGAGACCCGCGTTGTCGCTCTCGATCTTGGGCCACATCATGCCGGGCGTGTCGACCAGGATGGTGCCGTCCACCAGTTCGATGCGCTGCTGGCTCTGCGTCACGCCCGGCGTATCGGCCACCTTGGCGATCTTGCGGCGCGACAGGGCGTTGATCAACGTGGACTTGCCCACGTTCGGCACGCCCAGAATCATGGCACGCACGGGCTTCTCGCCGCCCGTGCGGTGCGGCACCAGCTCGCGGCACAGGGCGAGCAGCTTGTGTGCGTCGCGCGTCTTGCCCGCCTCGTCCAGCGTCAGCACGGCGGAGTTCGCGTCGGCCTTATAAGTGCGTACCCAGGCGGCCGTCACGTTCGGGTCGGCCAGGTCAGCCTTGTTCAGCACTTTCAGGCTGGGGCGCTGGCGCGCGATGCGCAGCTCGTGGATCAGCGGGTTGGTGGTGATACGCGGCAGGCGGGCGTCGAGCACCTCGATCACCATGTCCACCTTGGCCATGGTCTCGGCGATCTGCTTCTTCGCCTTGTTCATATGGCCGGGGAACCATTGGATGGGCATTCGTCGTCTCCGTGAAGCGGCTGCGGGGCGCGAATTATACGCGTGGGCCAGCGAAACCCGCCAAAAATCAATACAATACCGGATTAGTCGAATCTAGGGGCTAAGGGCAACTTTCCTGCCACATGCGAGTCCCAACGGTATTCGCGACCCTAGCCAGGAGCTGTTTCACGTGAAACCCATCGTCAAAGCCGGTATCGGCATCGCCTTCGTGGGCGCCCTCGCGGCGGCCGTTTTTGTGGGCGGCGCCCTGCAGACGCGCGCCCCGCAAGTCGACTACGTCTCCATCAAGGGCGAGCACACGAGCCAGGCTGCCATGCAGGGCAAGGTCGTGCTGGTGAACTTCTGGGCTACCTCGTGCAGCGGCTGCGTGGCCGAGATGCCCAAGCTGGTCGACACCTGGGGCAAGTACCACTCGCAGGGCTTCGAGACGGTGGCCGTGGCCATGAGCTACGACGAACCGAATTACGTGGCCGCCTTCACCAATGCCAAGCAGCTGCCCTTCTTCGTCGCGCTCGACAGCAGCGGCGACCTCGCGAAGCAGTTCGGCGAAGTGACGATGACGCCCACCAGCTTCCTGATCGACAAGCACGGCCATATCGTGCAGCGCTACCTGGGCGAGCCGGACATTGGTCAACTCCAAGCCTTGATCGAGCAGAAGCTGAAGGAAGCGTAGTCTCGGGCCTGATCGGAAGCGGCATCCCAAGCCGCTTCCACGGTCCTCCGGCAGACGAACGGCATTACCACGCGGGCGATTGGTTTTGCTTAGTAACAATTGAGCAACTAATCTGATAGCGGGTTCAGATTCCGTTCAATAGGTTGCGTAATGATCTCCTGGAAAAGCCACTTCCTATACCAGTTCGACTACCAGCACTGGGCCTGCGACCAGCTGTTCCAGAGCCTCGACAAGCTCTCGGACGAAGCGCGCAAGCGCGACGAAGGCATGTTCTACAAGAGCATCCACGGCACGGTCAACCATCTGCTGGTGAGCGCGCTCGTATGGGGCGGCCGTATCAAGGG
>JAFAKZ010000230.1 GCA_019234745.1 Burkholderiales bacterium | reverse complement strand
CTAAGCAACGCCAATCGTAACAAGCGACTTTTTCGGGCAATTGCCCACACCATTAAGGAGAAACACCATGCGCTTCACCCAACAAATTGCCGTCGCCCTGCTGATGTCCACCGGTCTGATCGGCACTGCCCTGGCAGCCGATGCAACGCCCGCTGCTACCCCGGCCGCCACGCCGGCCGCGACGACCCCGGCGCCTGCTGCCAAGGTCGAGAAAAAAGACGAGAAAGCCAAACCGGCTGAAGCAAGCAAGACCGAGAAGAAGGACGAAAAGGCCAAGTCCGCTGAAACGACCAAGGCCGAGAAGCCTGCCGAGAAGGCCGGCAAGGTGAAGAAGGCAGAAAAGGCGCCGGCCAAGACAGAGAAGAAGGACGATGCCAAGACGCCGGCCCCCGCCGCTGAAAAGAGCAAGTAAGCCGCACTTGCGATAAGCAAACACCCCGGTTCACCGGGGTGTTTGTCTTGTTCCAACCGGCGTCCCCCGAGGCGCTACGGCAGCGTGTGCGTCACTCGGTAAATTCCTCGTCGATCTGCGCAAAGGCGCTGCGGCCGCTGAGCTGGCTCCATGTCGCGCCGAGCTTGTCGACAAGCGCGCGCGACGTGCCGAGGCTGCAGGCCAGGTAGCCGTCGAGTTTATTGAAGGTCAGGACCGGCACGACCTCGCGGATGGCACTGCGCTCCTTCAACAGGCGCGCCGCTACCAGTTCATCCTCTGCCCAAAGGTCGATGCGGCCAGCGAGCAGCTTGTTGACGTTGTCCGCGTCGACAGGCGCCGCATCGACGGTAAAGCCCCGCTCGCGCAGGAAGGCATCGCGCACATCCTTGTTGTAGGTTCCGATGCGGTATGGCCGGGCGTCGTCCAGACTAGCCAACTGAATATTCGAGGCAGCTAGCCGATACAGGGTCCAGCGCGTCGACACGATGGGCCCAACCCACTGGAACCAGGGCTCTCGCTCCGCATTGCGCGCCGTCGAAAACACGCAGGTGTTCGCGGTGGACTTTGCCGTGGCCAGCGCCCGGGCCCAGGGCATCACATCCATGCGGTAGTCGATGCCGCTCTCCGCCATCAGCAGGCGCAGCTTTTCCACGACCGACCCAGTCAGCTTGCCGTTCACCAGCATTTGGCGGGGCGGCTTTTCCTCGGTGAGCAGGACCAGGGGTCCCGCGGCGTGCACAAACCCTGCTTGTATGAACAGGTACAGCACACCCAGCACCCGAGCCAACGACCTGGCGTGCATCCTTTGTCCGCCTTTGCCTGAGGAGTCTATCGGTAACACGATCATAGTCCAAATTCGCCCTGCCAAGCAGGCCGCGCGGTCTGTGCCTTGTCCCACTCCGGGTAACTGCTACTACCGCCCCGTGCAGACTGCAGTATGCTAGGGGCTCTCTTTCACCCGCGCCCGCCTCATGACCCTGCTCACGCCGCAACAATTCATCGGTTTCCTCGGCGCCGCCATCGCCATCACCCTGTCGCCCGGCCCGGACAACCTGATGGTGTTGTCGCTCGGCGCCTCGCGCGGGCGTATCCGAGGCATGGCATTTGGCCTCGGTTGCGCTTTCGGCTGCCTCAACCATACCTTGCTTGCCGCCATCGGCGTGAGCGCCCTGATCGCAGCCTCGCCCGTGGCGTTTACCGCGCTCAAGGTGCTGGGCGGCCTCTATCTGATCTGGCTAGGCTGGCATGCGCTGCGCAGCCAGGGCGCCACACGTGTGACGGGCGGCGAGCAGCGCAGCGAAACGGCGCTCCAGCTGTTTGGCAAGGGCCTAGTCGCCAACGCCATCAACCCCAAGGTGGTGATGTTCTTCCTCGCTTTCCTGCCCCAGTTCGTCATCAGCGCACGCGGTGGCGCACCGTGGCAGATCGCCCAACTGGGCATCATCTTCACCCTGCAGGGCGCCGTACTGTTCGGCTCGCTCGGCTTCTTCGCAGGCCAAATCGGCCAGTGGCTGAATCGCCACGAGCACGCCGGCCAGTGGCTGGACCGCGTGGCCGGCACCATCTTCGTGGCGCTGGGCCTCAAGCTGATTGTGAGCCGCTGATGCAGCCGCTATTCGAAACGGAACGCCTGAGCCTGCGCGAATTCGTCCCCGATGACGCACCCTTCGTCCTGCAATTGCTCAACGACCCGGACTGGCATCGTTTTATCGGCGACCGCGGCATCCGCACGGAAGA